>JAKJCH010000059.1:0-229 GCA_022706565.1 Bacillota bacterium
AGAGAGGGAACGTTCATGCGGAAGAATTCTATGATAATCACTGTTTGTTTGGTGATTTGTGCATTTATGGCTGGCTGCTCCGGTGGCCAGACTTCTCGGATTAGCCATTTGATTGAGAATCAGGCTAACATCGACAGCGTACGAATAGCTGAAGTCGATGGCCCTAATGAGGTTATGTACATCAGGTTGGAAGACCCGGCCAAAATAGCCGCCGTAATTAATTCCGTAA
>JAKJCH010000059.1:282-9190 GCA_022706565.1 Bacillota bacterium
CGAGTTTATGCAGGAAAGAATACTTGAGCGACATCGAACGATTGAATTTTGTGCATCCAATGCAGATAGGAGCATGCAGGGTTGGGTTATGGTGTGGCCGGACGGCAGTGTCTATGCTGTGGATATGGAGACTATGGCAGGTTCAAACAGAACCGTTTCATATTTGTCAGAAACAAAATATCCTGAAGTGTACAACGAGTTATTATAAACAAAATGCAAAACGATTCATGAGGAGAAAGCACTCATTACTCTAGCATCTGGATCAAAATCGGTATTAAGGTAGCCATGGCTCATATCGGCATGTGCTGAGTGGTCATTTATATAATTCTTAAAATACTTAATTTCCTTAGTGTATATCATCAATGGGGGCTTAGACTCCACAACAGACGCTGCCGTTCGATTATCCCCGGCATTACCTCCATCAGTCTTTCCACGTCCTCCAAGGTGTTGTCTTTACCCAGGCTTATGCGCAGGGAACTGTGGGCTGCGTCTTTATTGAGTCCCAGCGCTGTCAGGACATGGGAGGGATCGAAGGAGTTGGAGGTACAGGCCGAACCGCCTGAGACCGCAATCCCCTCCGCATCCAGGAAGACCAACATGGCTGCTCCCTCCACCGCCTGGAACACAAAACTGGCATGTCCGGGCAGACGCTTCTGGGGATGACCGGTGAGATAGGCCTGCGGGATCTCCGCCAGGATACGGTCGATCACGGTCTGGGACAGTTTACCGAGATGCTGACTCCGTTCCGGCAGGTGCTGCCGGGCCAGCTCCGCTGCCAACCCCAACCCAACCACACCCGGCACATTTTCGGTACCCGAGCGCCATTTCCTTTCCTGTCCTCCACCAAACAACAGCGGCGTAAGTCTGGTGCCAGAACGTACATAGAGGGCACCGGTACCTTTGGGGCCATAAAATTTATGCCCGGAAAGGGACAACAGATCAACGGATAATGATTTGACATCAACGGGAATCCGGCCTACCGATTGAACCGCGTCAGTATGAAAGATTATGCCTTTGTCGCGCGCCATCCTGCCCATGGTCGCGATGGGCTGAATAGTCCCTATCTCATTATTGGCGTGCATGATGCTGATCAGAATGGTATCAGGGCGGATAGCCCGGGCCAGGGTTTCCGGATCCACCTCGCCAAACCAATTGACCGGTAAATAGGTGACTTCGAAGCCTTCCTTCTCCAGCTGCCGGCAGGTATCCAGCACCGCATGATGTTCTATTTGCGAGGTAATGATATGCCGGCCCCGCCCCATCCGATCCTTTGCTGTGCCAATAATAGCCATGTTGTCGGCTTCGGTGCCTCCGCTGGTAAAGACGATCTCTTCACTATCGGCGCCGATCAGCCCGGCCACCTGTTTGCGCGCTTTTTGAATCAGTTTGTGGGCTTCTTGGCCGAAACTATGGATACTGGAAGGGTTGCCGAAACTGTCGGTCAGGGTGGATATCATCGCTTGGATTACCTGCGGATCCACCGGGGTAGTGGCGCTGTGGTCCATATAGATTCGTCGCATGTCGCATCTCCTGGCGTTCAGATGTTGTTATGAGCAGACATCATTATAGTATTATGATCCGTTTGCGGCGGCATTAAACTTGGCTCAAATTCAAGTCCATGCTCCTGATTTGTTTAACTGTGCTATGATTCATTATAATGCTAAGGTTTTCCCATAAAAATAGTGCATTTAATTTTCCTTCATAAAAAACCACACATCTCACCAATACAATACGAGATTTTTATTTCTTCATGAAATCTCCACAATTATCTAATATAATAAATCCCATCAAAATACTATAATTTATTTGAGGGAAAAAAGGAGTTTAGTATGCAGGCCAAAGTTTTGCGTTGCGAACTAAAAGTCGAGGGCATGTTTTGCAGCAGTTGTGAACTGCGCATCGAGCAGGCCTTATATAAATTGGATGGCATCATCAACGTGGAGGCTTCCTATAGTGGCTCCGTGGTGAGAATTGCCTATGACCAGGATGTGATCCAATTACCTGAAATTGTTGCGGCTATTGAGGCAGAGGATTATCGGGTTAAACCTATACCGGGACATACGGGGATTAAGATCGATATGGAGCGCAGGATTGGCGAAGAGCCCACATCTGTCAACCAGGTGCTGGGCATAATTATTATCCTCTTCGCCTTGTACCTGATAGTCAGGAATACCATTGGTTTTAATTTTATTCCCCAAGTAGATCAGTCTATGGGATATGGCATCTTGTTTCTGGTTGGGGTCTTAACCTCTCTGCACTGCATTTCTATGTGCGGCGGAATTAACCTGTCCCAATGTGTAGGCCACGATTTCTCCGGTGACGAGGATAACAAGCTGGCCCGGTTAAAACCCAGTTTCATGTATAACCTTGGGCGGGTTATATCTTATACCATAATCGGAGGCATAGTTGGGGCCTTGGGATCGGCGGTGAGCTTTTCGGGTACCGCCAAAGGAGTTGTGGCGCTGGTGGCCGGGGCATTTATGATAATCATGGGCATCAACATGCTGAATCTATTCCCTGGGTTAAGAAAGTTCAATCCGCGATTACCCAGGTTCTTTGGAAACAAGACAAACAGTCACAACGGGAGAAGGAAACCATTATACGTGGGCCTGCTCAACGGGCTCATGCCTTGTGGGCCATTACAGGCGATGCAGATCTATGCATTGGCTGCCGGTAGTTTTATGGCTGGTGCTGTGTCCATGCTGGCGTTTAGTCTGGGAACCGTCCCCCTCATGTTTGGTTTTGGTGCGATCAGCTCCTTGCTCAGTGCCAGGTTTACGAAGCAAATGATGAAAGCGAGTGCGGTGTTGGTGATATTTCTAGGACTGATTATGTTAAACCGGGGTTTAAGCCTGGGTGGTTTCAATGTTCTGGCAGCAGTAAACCCGCCTGATTCAATGGTCGCCGCGAATGTAGCCAAGGTGGAGGGAGATGTTCAGACCATTGCTATGACCATGGACTCAGGTCGGTACAGCCCCATCGTTGTGCAAAAGGGGATCCCCGTGCAATGGACGATTAACGCAGAGAAAAGTGATCTGAATGGCTGCAACAACCCGGTTACCATCCCCAAGTATGATATAGAGAAAAGGCTGGTTCCCGGTGATAATCTGATAGAGTTCACCCCGGTCGAAGCCGGTAATATCACTTACACTTGCTGGATGGGAATGATCAGCAGCACTATCAAAGTCGTCGATGATATATCAGTACTCTCAGACCAGGATCTTCAGCAGCTGAACACTGCTAGTCCCGGTACAGCCAGAGGCGGATGCTGTTCGAGGTGAGCGTCTCCTCGCAATATCTACACATATTTTTGTTAGACTCGATGCAGCAATTGGATGGGAGGAATCTAAATGGGCTCCAATATAGGTAAAAAGATTTACAATGCGGTAGTTACTCCCGCACTTTTGGTTATCATATTCTATGGGTTTTCGGGCGGCCGAGAAACAATAAAAAGTGATAATCCGCTCCCTCAAGTAAGCAAAACAGCCGGTACTTCAGGTGAGGCAGCGATGAAAATAGTCAAGGACGAAGTAAGTTCTACCGCCAAGTTTTATCCATATATCCTTGACGGAGTTAATATGGAAATAATAGCGGTAAAGGCCACTGATGGCACCATCAGAACCGCCTTAAATACCTGTCAGGTTTGTTATGACTCAGGCCGCGGATACTACGTACAGCGAGGGGAGTATTTAGTGTGCCAGAACTGTGGGAACCGATTCCATATAGACCAGATCGAGAAGATCAAGGGTGGTTGTAATCCGGTCCCGGTGTTGGAGACGGACAAACAGGACATGGGGGACTATGTAGCAATTTCGAAGGACTTCGTCGCTACCCAGAAGCAGTATTTTGAGAACTGGAAACGAATCTAACCGAACAAATTTTAGTCCGAGAGAACGAAGCCTGGTACAACATCAAATGTGTGCCAGGCTGTGGTCTACATGTTGCTGAGAAGAAAAGAGTACGCTAAAATATAACAGTAATCCTATTAAAATTGTCGGGTTTAAAATCACTCCGGTTTGTTTTTCTTGATAAGTACATCTAAGATCTCATACGTGCAAGGAATAGGAGGAATTGAAATGAGTAAAATCGCTAGTAGTTTGACGGACTTGATCGGCAACACACCCTTATTGGAACTGTCCAATTACAATCAGGCTAATGGTTTAACAGCCAGGCTGGTAGCCAAACTGGAATATTTCAATCCAGCGGGCAGCGTTAAGGACAGAATCGGCTATGCCATGATCAAAGATGCAGAAGAAAAAGGGCTGATGAAAGAGAATTCGGTAATTATCGAGCCTACCAGTGGGAATACGGGCATAGCCCTGGCGTTTGTCGCCGCAGCCCGCGGTTATCGGTTAATCCTGACTATGCCGGAAACCATGAGTGTAGAAAGAAGAAACCTTTTGCAGGCGCTGGGGGCCGAACTAGTGTTGACTCCTGGTACCAATGGGATGCCGGGAGCTATCGCTAAAGCCGAAGAGTTGACCGCGCAAATTGAAAACGCTTTCATGCCCCAGCAGTTTAAAAATTCTGCCAACCCGGCTGTCCATCGCCAGACCACCGGAGTTGAAATCTGGAACGATACCGATGGAGCAGTGGATATTTTTGTAGCCGGGGTAGGTACCGGGGGAACCGTGACCGGGGTTGGGGAACTGTTGAAATCCAAAAAAGCCGGAGTACAGATCGTGGCGGTAGAACCCTTTGACTCTCCGGTCTTATCAGGAGGGAAACCGGGTCCCCATAGAATTCAGGGGATCGGGGCAGGGTTTGTGCCGGATGTTTTCAATCGTGAAATTATTGATGAAGTATTCCAGGTCAAAAACGAGGACGCCTTCAACACCGCCCGCAGCCTCTCCAAGCATGAAGGGCTGTTGGTGGGGATCTCATCAGGTGCGGCAGCCTATACAGCTACCCAGATCGCCAAACGCCCAGAGAACCAGGGCAAAACCATTGTAGTTTTACTGCCGGATACTGGGGAAAGATATCTATCCACTCCATTATTCCAGGAAGTGTAGTCTCTGAAGGAGTGGACCAAGCAAATTGGCGCGGTCGGAAGATCCGGCCACGCCATTGTTTTCTGTGCTATGACTGGGACTAATAAGTATCCGTGATGGTGCCACCGCCCAGCACCTCTTCACCATTATAGACGACCACCGCCTGGCCCGGAGTAATGGCCCGCTGATCAGCGGCAAAATCCACTCGCATCTCACCGTTGACCAGCGATTTGACCAAAGCTGGGACTCGGAGAGCAGAATACCGGATCTTGGCCGCGACCATCTGGGCATGACTGAAAGGCACGCCCGAGATATAATGTGCATCGCTGGCATGAAGGCTTCGGGCATACAGGTCTTGATCCCGCCCTACCCAAACGGTCTGACTGTCTGCATCGATTCGAGTCACATAAGCCGGATAGCCCAGGGGCAATCCCAATCCTTTACGCTGCCCAACCGTGTAATAATGGACACCTTTATGGGGAGCGAGCACCTCTCCGGTGGCAGTGCAGCGGAAAAACCCTTTTGCAGCTTCCGGTTCCAGCCATTTATCCACAAACTGACCGTAACGGCCAGACCTCACGAAACACAGATCCTGGCTTTCTGGTTTATCGAATGTGGGGAGTCCAGCCTCCTCAGCAAGTCTTCGGACCTCTTGTTTGGTATAGCCACCCAGTGGGAAAAGGGTATGGGCCAGTTGATGCTGATTCAACGTATATAGTGCATAGCTCTGGTCTTTGCTTTGGTCGACGCCCCTTAGCAAGTGCCAGCCGCCGGCCGCATCTTTTTCAATCCGGGCATAATGGCCGGTGGCTATATAATCCGCATCCATTGCCAATGCCTTTTGCAGCAGGGATTCAAATTTGAGGTGCCGGTTACAGGCGATACAAGGATTCGGTGTCCGTCCCTGAAGATATTCGTTGCAGAAATAATCGATTACCTGGCACTTGAATTCATCCCGGAAGTTGAAGACATAATGCGGAATGCCCAATTTCCAAGCCACCTGGCGGGCATCCATCACTGCTTCCAGGCCGCAGCAGGCACCGGTCTGGTTTTCGGCTTCCTGCCAGATCTGCATGGTAATGCCAACGACTTCATAACCTTGCCGTTGGAGAAGAAAAGCAGCGACGGAGCTGTCTACTCCGCCGCTCATAGCAACCATCACTTTTTTCCTAGTCAAAACTACTAAAGCACCCTTCCTTTTAAGCCTACTATTCAGGCAGCTTTATCTCCATGCCTTTTTCACAAGGGCTGTCGGCCTCATCCTGGCAGCAGCCTTTAGCTACTGAGGTAGAGGTTACACCATTCTGGCGGTAACTCTTGATTGCCTCGTGCAGAGCATCGGCGGCCAGGTTGGAGCAATGCATCTTGATCGGGGGCAGACCATCCAAGGCTTCAGCCACGGTGCGATTGGTTATCTTCTCTGCCTCCTCGAGGGTCTTGCCCTTGACCATCTCGGTCACCATGCTGCTGGTGGCGATGGCCGCAGCGCAGCCGAAAGTACGGAACTTGATATCCTCGATCTTATCATCTTTGACCTGGATCTCGATATGCATTATGTCCCCGCAGGTCGGGTTGCCGACCTCACCTACTCCACTGGGATTTTCGACCTGACCCACATTGCGCGGATTCATAAAATGGTCCATTACTTTTTTTGAATACTGCATTATTTTCTCCTCCTTACCTTCCCAATGGGGACATGGCTCTCAGATTCTTGATAATCGGCGGCAGGACCTCAAGAATGTAATCGACGTCCTCCTGGGTATTGTCCTTGCCCATGGTCAAACGGAGTGAACCATGCGCTGTCTCATGGGGCAGACCTATGGCCAGCAGAACATGGGAAGGGTCGAGGGAACCCGAGGTGCAAGCTGATCCGCTGGAGGCCATGATGCCATAGTTGTCCAGCATCAACAGAATGGATTCGCCCTCAACATAATCGAAGCAGACGCTGACACTGCCGGGCAGGCGACGCTCCGGATGACCTGTCAAACGTGTGTTGGGGATAGCTGCAAATATGCCATCGGTCAATCGTTTGGCCAGATCGGCCAGAGGAGCTTCCTGGCTGCACAGTCTTTGCTGGGCCAGTTCAGCGGCTTTGGCAAAACCAACCACTCCGGGCACATTGACGGTTCCGGCCCGCAGGTTTCGCTCGTGTCCGCCTCCATGTATAAAGCTGCCTATGCGGACACCCTTTTTGGCGTACAGGCAGCCGATCCCTTTGGGACCGTACAGCTTGTGAGCGGAGGCCGAAAGCAGATCGACCCCTAGTTCTGCAACATTGACCGGAATTTTGCCGACTGTCTGGACTGCATCGGTATGGAAGATCGCCCCCGCTTCATGAGCGATGGCGGCCAGTTCCTTGATGGGTTCGATAGTTCCGATTTCGTTATTGGCATGCATGATCGAAACCAATGCCGTGGCGCCGGGCCGAATGGCCTCCCGGAGAGTGTCCGGTTCAACCTCGCCGTAAGAATTGACCGGCAGCACCGTCAGTTCAAAGCCCTGCTTGGCCAGGAACTCGCAGGTATGCAACACCGCATGATGTTCGATCGCCGAGGTAATAATATGATTACCTTTGTTCCGGTTGTTGTGCATATAAGTGATGATGGCCTGGTTATCAGCCTCAGTTCCGCCGCTGGTGAAAATAATCTCGTTAGTCTTGGCCCCTATCAGCGCCGCTACCTTTTCCCGCGATTCTTCCAAAGCCCGGTGAGCCTTTTGCCCTTGGGAATGGACACTGGAAGAATTGCCGAATATCTCGGTATAATAGGGCTTCATGGCCTCAAAGACCAGCGGGTCAACGGGTGTAGTGGCGCTGTGGTCGATATATACGGATCTCATGGATCATCCCTCCTCGTCTTATATAGTTTGGTTGTTGAGCTTAAATATTATAGGTAAACCCGCCCCGCGGCATCTGCTGCGCCTGACGGGCCAAATCAGCCAGGGTATAGGAGTCCAGGACTTCGGCGATCGAATCCCGCACCTTGGTCCATAAAGACCGGGTAACGCAAAAGTCAGCCCGGGAGCACGCTTCGGGATTGCTTTCGCTGACACATTCCACCGGTGCAATTGGTCCCTCCAGTACTCTGATAATATCCCCGGCGGTAATATCCTGTGGATTTCTGGCCAGTATATAACCGCCCTGGGCCCCCCGGACGCTTTTGACCAGACCGGCCCTTTTCAAAGGGACCATCAATTGTTCCAGGTAACGTTCCGACAATCCTTCCCGTTCCGCGATAGTATGGGCCGCGATCGGAGAGTCTTGTTCATTCATGGCCATATCGATCATCGCTCTCAGTCCATAGCGCCCTCTGGTTGATAATTTCATAATAAATTCCCCCTATTAAACTGGCTTTATCCGGTTGCTCCAAGTGACTTGACTAAGAAGCGTAGTCGATCATTTTTTCCAACGCCAGGGCCGCTTTGGCCCGGGTTGACTCCGGAACCGAAATGATAGTCTCCATGTTCTCCAGCGTATGGAGAATCTTATCGAGGGTGATGCTCTTCATATTCGGGCAGATGAGCTCGGATTGAGCCAGGATCAGCTCTTTACCAGGGCTGACCTGATCGATCTTATGCATGATGCCGCATTCCGTAACTATGATCAATTGTTTCTTATCTGTTTTGGCCGCGTAATCGATAATCCCCGCCGTACTGCCTACGAAATCGGCCAGGGCGATAACTTCCGGGGCGCACTCAGGATGGACCAGTACCGCAGCCTCGGGGTATTCCCGTTTCTTCTCCAAAATATCATCCTCAGTCACTGCCGAGTGGATCGGGCAGCTGGAGGGGTAAAGATCCATGGGCCGGTCCAATTTACTGCCCACATATTTGCCCAGGTTCTCATCGGGGATGAAAAATATCCGTGCATCCTTAGGCAGCTTCTCAATTATCTTGGCGGCATTGGAAGAGGTCACGCA
>JAKJCH010000005.1:0-6528 GCA_022706565.1 Bacillota bacterium
GTGCAGCGACCTTTTCCATACCGCCAATGATTGCGCCCAGCGGCTGGGAGTGGGCGATTACTTCCTGGCATTATCGGATCGCAAGAGCCCTCTGATCGGGCACGGGGTAGGGTTGGAGGTAAATGAACTGCCGGTCCTGGAAGCCAATTCCGACTTGCATCTGGAGGCCAATATGGTTACTACATTAGAGATGCATTTGACCCACCCCCAGCATGGCGTGGTCAAAACCGAGTTCATGGTGCTGGTCACCCCGCACGGATGTGAGCGTTTGTCAGTCAAAGGATGTGAGCTGTTTGTGGTTGGCTATTAAAAGGATTGTGGGAGCAGTATTGTAAATCCTGCTCCCTGCTCACCCCCAAAAAGTACGTTGCTGAAAATATCGACAATCGGCCTGTCCTTGGATAAATTCCAATTCGGATGCAAATAACTTAATGATGAAGGAATCCAATCGTGCATCAGCCCAGATTTGGATATGGAATCGACCAAGAAATGTCGAGCCTCCAAGCTGGGTTGACATTTGGGTGGCTGAAATCTGGCAATAACCGGGATGGAATGATGCGTTAGCACTATGGCAGCCATGAGTCGCGATCAATATATCCAAATGATCTATGATACAGATCAGCATTTGACCCAATTGAGGGTAGAAAAATGGCTTAACCTGGACCTATTCTCCTGGCAGTGGTGGATCCTGGTAGTCTTACTGATACTGCCCTGGTTGATCTGGTGGAAATATGCTGATAAAAAGCGACTCCCGGAGATATTTATAGTTGGTCTCATGGTGCTTATCCTATCTTCCTATATGGATGCGATATTGAGCGAATTGGGCCTGTGGAATTACCATTACTGGGTCATCCCTTATTGGCCGCGCTTGATTTCGGCTGATTTCTCCTTCATCCCGGTCTGTTTCATGCTGGTTTACCAAAAATACCGAACCTGGCCCAGTTATTTGGCGGCCAATGCGCTTTTGGCCTTTCTCTTGGCCGTTCCCACCGAAATGATTCTAGTATGGGCGGATATCTTCCAAATGAACCTTTGGCGGTCCTATTACGGGATTCCCATATTTTTTGCTATGGGCATCCTGGTGCGGTTGTTGACCCAAACCCTTATGAAAAAACAGGTCCAGGCATTGTGAATGCCTCGTTCCGATTAGCAGTGAACCACTCAGAATAGGCACCTTTTTTCAAGCCGCCCCTCTTCCTGCCGGCATGAGGTTGCTTTTTTTATTCTATTGCCGGTTTCTCCCCATATATGTCCCCTATTTGTACGTAGTCCTTTAGTAGAGGGGGTGCATCACAATGAACCGGGAACAAGCTGCCGATTTCGTCAAAGAACAATTGGAGGCTTACTTGAAGCGCAAGGGCATAGATATCAGCGAGCCTTTTGCCTGCCTGAACCCAGACCACCAGGATACCGACCCCAGCATGATCTATGACCAAGCTCTGCGCAAGGTCCACTGTTTCATTTGTAAAGCCAATTATGACATCTTCGACCTGATCGGCATCGACTACCATCTGAGTGATCCAGCCGAAATATTCAAAAAGGCTTATGAGTTGTACCGGATAAAGCTGCAGAAGATGGAGATGGAACGGCCCGGCAGCAAATACGTGGACACCCAGGCCGGGGAGCCGCCCAAGGACTATACCGACTACATTAAAGCGGCCAATGCCAGAGTAGAGGAAACAGACTATTTCCAGCAGCGGGGGCTGAGCCAGGCCACCATTGAGCGGTTCCTATTGGGGTATGAACCTGCCTTTACTACCAGGGACAGTACCGGCTTGAGGACCTGGCGGGCGGGCATCATACCCACCAGCAACTTTACCTATACGGTTAGAAATATGGATCCGCACGCCCCGAGAACAGAGAGGATACGCAAGCGCGGCGGATCCAGCCCCATATTCAATCCGCAGGCCCTCCAGAGCGGGAAACCGGTATTCATAGTGGAGGGCGAGATGGATGCCTTGAGTCTTATCGAAGTGGGGGCCGAAGCCACCGCGCTGGCCAGTCCGGCCAATACCGAGCCCTTTATCGAACACATAAAGAAGTATCCCCCCGACGGGGGCTTGATCCTAAGCCTGGACAATGACCAAAACGGCCAGGAAACCACCGCCAAGCTGGCCCAGGAGCTAAAAGCGCTGGATATTCCTTTTTATGAGATCAATATCTCCGAGCCCTACAATGATCCCAACGAAGCTTTGACCGAGGACCGGGAAGCCTTTGCCAGGGCGGTGCAAAACGCCCTGAACACCCTCACCACCCAAGAAGAACAATACCAGGAAATGAGCCGGGAGGAATATCAGCAGACCAGCGCCGCTTCCTCTATTCAGGATTTCATGGACGGGGTTGGGGAGCGGGTGAACACCTCGTTTATCCCGACCGGGTTTGAACGACTGGATATGGTCCTGGATGGGGGCCTGTATGAAGGGCTCTACCTCCTGGAGGGGGGAAGTTCATTAGGGAAAACGGCTTTAACCCTGCAGATTGCCGATCAGGTGGCCAGGAGCGGGCTTGACGTGTTGGTCTTCAGTCTGGGAGCGGCCCGCACCGAGCTCATAGCGCGCAGTTTAAGCCGCCTGACCTTTATACACTGCGGCGCCCAATCCGACCAGGCCTTGACCGCCCGAGGCATTACCACCCGCAGCCGCCGTCATGAGTACAGCCCGGATGAACAAGAACTGCTGGCCTCAAGTATCGAGACCTACAGGCAATATGCCGACCGCATTTATATCCATGAGGGCCGGGGGGATTGGGGAGTGCAACAAATCGCAGCCACCATCACCCGCCACCAACGCCTTACCGGCAATTCGCCGCTAGTGATGGTGGATTGCCTGCAGTTATTGGCCCCGCATGATCCCAGGGCTTCCGATCAGCACAATCGGGATAAGGCGGTCCTGGAACTGAAGCGGGTGAGCCGCGACCATAAGACTCCGGTAGTGGTGATATCCAGCCTGGATCGGCAGAATTCTGGCAATCAGGTTAAGGATGGCCTCCAGGAAAGCAGGGCAACTGCAGCTGCCGCGGATGTGATACTGGAATTACAGGTGAGGGAAACACCGGGTCAGGATGGGTTGGAGGGAAACGCCGTACTCAAGCCCGGAGTTTCCCGGGTCGAATTGCGGATACGGGAAAACCGCTGGGGAGCAACCGGCCTAAGTATTGAATACGATTACTACCCGCTCTTCAATTGCTTTGTGGAGGGTAAGTAGACGCGAAACTGCAATACTAAGGAGAGAAGCGGTTCGGTGAGCTGTGGCGGTCAGACTCCCAGCCACCAGAACCGACGAGCGTTGCTGCTGGTGCTAATCAAACAATGTCTGTTGGGGACCAGCCGACCTATCTTTGAACATCTCTTCTTCCAGTTGGCTGCGGTCTTCTTGATTGGGCTTCAGCCTAAAAGGATGCAGAGGACATTTGGTGAAGCGGCACAATTCCACTTCCTTTTTGCTGTGATTGGAGCAATCCAGACAATATGCCCATATCGCTTGCTCCATAGTTCTTTTGGCCATTTTGTTCCTCCTATGGATACTGACTATACTGTAATCCGAAGGGCGGGTTAACTGCCTTGCGGTGTCTTTGGATTCCTTCCTTGTTCGCGGCGGTTGATGAATAATCCTCTTTTTGGCCTAATAAATCGCCTCGCAGTGGTCATCCATGATTCGTTTCCGCCGCCAATCTGGCTTTGAAACTGATACTGCGCCGGGTGTCCAGGTGATCGAACTTGATCAGGTAACAGGCATGGTCGCGATCAACCTCCTCCACCATCCCGGTTCCCATGATGCTATGCACCACCCGATCACCCACCTGGAAAGCCAGTACGCCCGATAATGCCGCAAGACTGTTTTCGCTGCCGCGAATCTTCCATTTGGTCTCCGCAATCAGACTGTCATCCAATTCGCGGGTGTATTCCAGCAGGTGTCGGTCAACATTGAAGATGAAGCGGGACGGGTAACGATAGGAACCATCCAGGTTGCGTCCCTCGGCATCAGTGAGGAATAAACCCCTTTCAGCCCGGGTGAAGGCCACGAAGGCCAGCCGCCGCTCCTCCTCCATGCCCTCCAGGGTGGTGGTTTTGCGGGAGGGGAATACCCCTTCCTCCAACCCGCAGATAAAAACGTAGGGAAATTCCAACCCCTTGGCCGCATGCACGGTCATCATCCTGACCGCGTTACTGCCAGAGGCGGCGTCAGTGTTGGTAAGCAGGGCTACATGGGACAGATAGTGCTCCAGGGTGGCCTCCTCCCCGCAGGTAGTCTCGTATTCGTAGACCGACTGTTTCAGCTCGGCCAAGTTGTCGAGCCGCTCCTGACTGCCCTCCGTCCTGAGCATGGCTTCATAACCGCTTTGGTCCAGTACGGCACTCAATAGTTCGGAAATGGGCATATTATGATAACCGGCTGCCCAGCGCTCGATCAGGGCCAGGAAGCGCGTCGCCCGGGTATTTTTGAAAATCTCATTCTCTATGGTGCGCTGCAGAGCCTCATAGAGCGAGCACTGGTTTTGCTGCGCGTATTCCTGCAGGAATCTCATGCGCCGGTCGCCGATACTGCGCTTGGGCACGTTGACTATCCGCTGGAAGGAGAGGTCATCCTTATAAACTATCAACCGCAGGTAGGACAACGCGTCCTTGATCTCCATCCGGCCGAAGAACTGCACCCCGCTATAGATCCGGTAAGGCAGGTCTTCCTTCAGGAACACCTCCTCCAGCGTGCGGGAGACGTAATGGGCCCGGTAGAGGATAGCCATGTCACCCAATGCAACTCCCCGTCCGGAAAGTTCTTTGATCCGGGCTGCGATCCACTCCGCTTCTTCCTTGCCGGTGCGGGCATGGTGATAAACGGCCGGCACTCCGCCGGGGAGGGTTGCAGTGAGATCCTTTTTGATCCGCTGGCGGTTCTTGTCGATCAGGGAATTGGCGGCTGCCAAGATCTGGGGGGTAGATCGGTAATTATGCATCATCATGATGGTACGGACGTTGGGGAACTCCTTGTCGAAGTCCAGCAAGTAGCGCACGCTGGCCCCCCGCCAGGTGTAGATGGTCTGGTCGGGATCGCCCACAATGAACAGGTTCTTATGCCAGGCGCACAGGACCTTCATTAGCCGGTACTGCAATTCGTCGATGTCCTGATATTCGTCGATCATGATATATTCCAGCCGCTGCTGCCATTTGCGCCGGATCTTCTCATCCACGCTGAATATATAGAGCACGAACTTGATCAGGTCGTTGTAGTCCAGACCGAAGCATTTCTTTTCCTGGTACAGGTAGCCGTAGAAAATGATGTCCTCGGTTTCCACTGCATCGAGGTATTTCTGGTGCAGTTTGTCCAGGGGCAGTTCGATCATGGCCTCGTAGTACTCCGGTTCCTTGAATACCTTGCGGATCTCGATCATGTCCCGGGCTCGGGCGAAGGTCATGTGGCGCAGGGTCAGGCCCCTTTCTTCATATATGACCTTGAGCATGGTGTCGATGTCGGAATTGTCCAGCACCAGGAAGCTCTTGGGATACTGCACCGCATTAATATCTTCCTGCAGCACCGATACGCAGAAGCTGTGGAAGGTGCTGATATAGCCGGTATCATTGTCGCCGGTGAGGAGGCGGATGCGCTGTTTCATCTCATTGGCCGATTTGTTGGTAAAAGTAACGCACAGGATGTTGCCCGGCATGATGCCGATCTCATTGACCAGGTAGGCGAAACGGTGCGCCAGGGCCCGGGTCTTGCCCGAACCGGCTCCGGCGATGACCCGGATGAAGCCTTCAGTAGCGGTCACCGCTTCTCTTTGCTGCTGGTTGAGTCCTGCTAGAATTTCGCTCATGATAGATGATTCTCCCCGCCAGACTGAGTTCTAAGCAAGCGGAACTAATGTTCGATAAGAAAAGTATAGGGTTTATTTGGTTATGGCGCAAGACTAAAGTAGACTGATAATATCGCTTAATCTCAGGGTTTGGATTGTTCGTTTGATATGCTCACCAGCGGCCCACCGGTCAAATTGGTTGACACCGAAGGAATTGCCCCGAATAATGAAAGCAGCGATTCAGCGATACTATAAGGAGGATATGACAGCATTGCGATTCTGGCATTGGCCGGGAACATGTTGAAGACAACCAATATCATAAACGGAGGCGATCTCTGATGAAAAAAAAGATGCTGGTTATCGGAGCGGTAGCGGCCGGGACCAGTGCTGCGGCCAAAGCCCGGCGGGTCGACCCGGAGCTGGAGATCAAGGTATTTGCTGATGGTGAGGATATTTCTTACGGTGCCTGTGGTTTGCCTTATTATATCGGCGGAACGATTAAGACCATGGAAAAACTGCTGGCCCGTACCATTGAAGATTTTGCCCGCCACGACATAGAAGTGAGAAATCGGTGTCAGGCCTTGGAGATCGATCCTGGCGAGCGCACCGTTCTATTGCGGGATTTGGTTCAAAACCGGAACTTTACAGAACGATATGACCGACTGGTGATCGCCACCGGGGCCCGCCCCATGCTATTGGATTGCCGCAACAGCAATCTGCCGGGAATTTTTACCTTGCGCA
>JAKJCH010000005.1:6548-13128 GCA_022706565.1 Bacillota bacterium
GATGGGGTAGCCATAAAAGAGTACCTGGAGAAGAAAAAACCGGCCAATATTCTTATAGTGGGCGCCGGTTATATAGGCCTGGAAATGGCCGAAACCCTGTCCCGGCTGGGATTGTCGGTCACCTTGGCGGAACGGCAGCCCCACGTGGCTCCCAATATGGACGCGGACATGGCGGCCAAAATACAGGAACATCTCGAGCAACACGGGGTTCGGGTACTGGTCGACACCGAGATAGTCGGTTTCGAGGGACAAGAAACGGTACAGCGGGCTTTCACCCCGAGCAGCAGCTTCCCCGTCGACTTTGTGCTGGTGTCCATTGGTGTTCGACCCAATACTCAATTGGCGGCTGATGCCGGCATTAAACTGGGGGTGGCCAATGCCATCAAGATCAACTCCCGTATGGAAACCAACCTGGAGGGAATATATGCAGCCGGCGACTGCGCTACCGCCCACCACCGGGTGACCGGCAAAGATGTTTACATCCCCATGGGAACCACTGCCAACAAACAGGGGCGGGTAGCTGGGGCCAATGCGGCCGGCGGCAGCGAGGTTTTCCGGGGAGTGTTGGGCACTGGCATTGCCCGGGTTTTTGATTTGGAGATATCTCGTACCGGTCTAACTGAAAAGGAGTGTATGCCGGCTGGGTTTGATTTTTACAGCCATTCGGTGGAGTGCCGAACCGCCGCTATTCCAGGATTGGCCGGTCCGATCTGGATCAAGCTCACCGCCAGCAGAGCGGACAACCGCCTCCTCGGGGCCCAGATCGTGGGCCGCAACAATGCCGCCAAGCGCATTGACGTGTACGCCGCCGCTATCACCATGGGGGCCCGGTTGGAAGATATATATGATATGGACCTGGCCTACTCGCCGCCCTTCAGTCCGGTATGGGATCCGGTACTGGTGGCTCTGAACAGGTTCCGGTGATTCCCATAGAGGGATCCTCGTTCTTGCGTTTGACCAGGTGCAGACCGAACAGTCGACGGGGATCTACGGCCCCGAATTAATCCCCGGCTGACGGCAATGATTGGTTGGCGACCGGGTAGTGATCGACATGAACACTGACCCGGGTATAGGTAAATTCTTCGCACATATCCTTCTTGAAACTGCCGATCAGCCGGTGCATTTCTTCGACAGTAGCATCAGGAGCGACCGTGATATGAAAATCTATGTGTTTCATATTGCCGGCTTTCCTGGTTTTAAGTTTGTGAAAATCACCGAATTGATCGCTGTAATTATTAATTATACTGATTATCTTCTCTTCCTCATCATCGGTAAGGCGGGTATCGAGAAGGAAGTTCACGGCATTGCTGCACAACTCCCAGGCCTCTTTGATAATGAGCAAGGCCACCAGAATGGCTACGATCGGATCCAATATGGCAATCCCGGTCAACTTGATCAATAACAGGCCCAGGGCCACTCCCAAAGAGGTGTAGACGTCGGTCTTGAGATGGAGGGCATCAGCCTCCAGGGCCATGGAATCCTCCTCTTTGCCTACCTGATATAGCTTCCTGCTGACCAGGATATTGACTACTACTGCCACCAGCATGACTGAAATCCCCAGGGTGGCATATTCCAATTCAGCCGGGTGCAAAATTTTCTCGATAGCTTCTTTGATAATTAGGGCTGCGGCTACAAAAATGAGGACACCTTCAGCGATAGCGGAGATATTCTCAATTTTGCCATGACCGTACGGATGCTCCCGGTCGGCTGGTTTGGATGACGTTCGAACCGAGAAAAAGGCAATAAACGAAGCCACCAGGTCCATGCTGGAATGTATGGCCTCGGAGATGATACTGACTGAACCGCTCAGGACGCCGGCGATGACCTTCAGCATGATCAAAATGGAATTGGAGGCAATCGATAATAAGGCAACCCGACCCTTTCTATCCAACGACCCCATTTATATCCCCCCAATAATACGCTCCCTTGCCCCATTAGCTAAAAAAGCACCTGTAGAACGTTTTTACTGTCCCACAGATGCCTATCTGCTGCCGTTTCCGGCCCGGCCCCACGAACCCTGCAAGAGGGTTCATCGCCTGCTCAGTTTGTACTGTAATCTTAAGTTTTGCAGTGCAAAGAGAGTATCAATTCAGTTCTTAATAGTCTAATCAGGCACGGTGGGTTTGTCAATCCTGACCAGACATGAAAAAATTTGATTGTTACGATTTGCATTTGTCTAACCAATCTGTTATGCTAATCACGCTCGACAAATTAGGGATGAATAGACCTTCTGAATGCTTCTGAATTAAGGGGAATTACGGATTGCGAGTATTGACCTTAATTGCGGGCAGAAAATTTAGGAGGTTTTTTAATGTATTCAGACAAAACGCTTAATTGCAGGGATTGTGGCAGTGATTTTGCCTTCACGGCTTCCGAGCAGGAATTCTACGCGGAAAAGGGATTCACCAATGAGCCCGGCCGTTGCCCGGAATGTCGCGCAGCCCGCAAAGCGGCTTCCAGAGGCGGCAATCGTGGTGGTTTCGGTCAACCCCGCCAGATGTATGAGGCTACTTGCGCCAACTGCGGTAACATTGCGACCGTGCCCTTTCAGCCAACTGGCGAGAGACCGGTATACTGCCGGGACTGCTACACACCGCAGCCCAGAAGAAACAGCTGGTAAAAACGAATGACCTGGTCCCTGGAATCGCTTGCGGTTCCAGGGATTTTTTTATGATTATTTGCCGGCTGAACCTTGTTGTTTACTTGTTTTGGCGGCGTTGTTGGGACAAAAACATCTTCCCCGCAGCGGTGAGGCTAATCTGATTCTCACCCGCGAATTCGATCAGCTTGGAATTCTCCAATCCAATCACCTGTTCATTGGCCCGGACCCGGTTCCCGCCAAACAGTCGGTCCACGATAACCTCGACTGGCATATACAGCCTGTACCTCAACATGTTCAGGATCATCAGCCCTTCATAATCGATGGCAGATCACCTCCTTAATACAGTAATATCTATATCTATGCCGACTACGGGGAGATTATTAATCAAATTGCACACCTTTTGATCAGCTGCGCTTTGGCGGCTCATGGCTGCTTGAGCAGGGATTAATAGTCATCAGGTATAAACAGGGCTGGTTTTTACTGTATAATTACTTTAAATGTATAATTATTAAGAAAATGGAGCAGCAAAAATCCTATATAGGTGACAAAAATCGAACGCCATGAAGTATCCGGGGCTAGTTTGCAGGGAAAGCAAGGCCCGGGTCCGAATTCCGATCCGATCAAGGGTATATCAGGGGGGGAGCGAGACATTTGAGTAAAATGATTATTATCTCCAATCGCCTGCCTATAACCACAAACCGGGACGAAAACGGCTTCAGCTATACTTGGAGTATAGGTGGGCTGGCTACGGGGCTGAAGAGCTATCACAACCGCAACGACAGCATTTGGGTGGGGTGGCCCGGAATAGCGAAAGAGGATGTTACCAATAAGGAAAGGGCTTTGGTGCAGCAGGAGTTGATACAGCAATACCGCTGCCTTCCCATTTTCTTGTCCCAAGCCGAGATCGAACAATATTACAATGGTTTCTGCAACCGCACCATCTGGCCACTATTTCATTATTTCCCCACCAAGACCGAATATGATGCCGCCACCTGGCAGGCCTATCAAGGCGTCAACCGCAAATTTTTCGAGGCCGTGGTCCAGCTTATCGAGCCTGGTGACACAGTCTGGATACATGATTACCAGCTGATGCTGCTGCCGCAGATGATTAAGGAAAGGTATCCCGATACCCGGGTGGCATTCTTCCTGCACATACCTTTCCCGTCCTTCGAGGTTTTCCGTTTGCTGATCTGGCGCGAACCGATCCTGCGCGGTTTACTGGGGGCAGACCTGATCGGTTTCCACACCTATGATTATGTACGCCATTTCTTGAGCAGCGTGCGAAGGGTGCTGGGACTGGACCACAACCTGTACCGAATCAATTACGAGAACCATACCGTCCAGGTTGATGCTTTCCCAATGGGCATCGATTACGACCATTTCGCCTACGGGTCCGGCAACCAGGACTTCATGGCCGAGGTGGCGCAATTATTCAACCGCAACCTGGATATCAAAAACATCCTGTCCATCGACCGCCTGGATTATACTAAAGGCATTCCGGAGCGCATCCGGGCCTTCGGCGTTTTCCTGGACCGCTACCCCGAGTACCTGGAGAAATGCCGTCTGACGCTGGTGGTAGCGCCCTCGCGTGCGGCAGTGCCGGATTACGACAACCTGAAAAGAGAGGTTTTTGAACTGGTCAGCCGGATTAACGGCGAGTACGGCACCATCAACTGGATGCCGGTCTGGCTGTTTTATCAGACCTTTTCTCAGGACAAGCTGGTCGCTCTCTACAAATACTCTGATGTGCTGCTGGTCACTCCCTTGCGCGACGGGATGAATCTGGTCGCCAAGGAATACCTGGCCACCCGTACGGACCTGGAAGGCATGCTGATAATTAGCGAGACGGCTGGGGCAGCCAGCGAACTGGGCGAAGCGGTGGTGATAAACCCCAATGATATTGACGCCATCGCGGACTCTATCAAATATGCCCTGGAAATGCCCCGGGAAGAAAGGATTGTCATCAACCGGGCTATTCATGAAAGGCTCAAGACCTATGACGTCCATTATTGGGCCAAGGACATGATGCTGGCTCTGGATAATGCGGTCCTCAATACTAATCTGACTACTTCGCCCAACATCAGCAACTGCCTGCATATTTTAGAGAATGCCTACCGGGAGAGTAGCCGGCGCCTGTTGCTGCTGGACTATGATGGCACTCTGGTGGGAATCCAGGCCAGGCCGGAACAGGCCAGGCCCGACCAGGAACTCAGATATATATTGGGCAGACTGGTCAGTGATCCCCGCAATACAGTGGTAATCATTTCCGGCCGCGATAAAGACGTGCTGGATGAGTGGTTGGGAGACCTTAACCTTCATTTTTTGGCGGCTCATGGCCTATGGCTGCGCCACCCCGGCCAGGAGTGGAAAATGACCGCTCCCCTGGATAATGAATGGAAGTCGTCGGTGTTCAACCTGCTGAAGATGTTCACTAACCGCATGCCCGGCTCCCTGATCGAAGAAAAAGAGTATTCACTGGCCTTCCACTATCGTCAATGCGAGCCGGACATGGTGGCCGTGAAACTCAGCGAGATCCGGGAAGCCCTGATATTTATGACTCAAACCACCACCCTGGGCCTGCTGGAAGGCAACATGGTGCTGGAGATCAAAGACACCCGCGTCAATAAGGGTTACGCGGCTTCGCTGTTTGTAAACAATCCGATAAATGACTTCATCCTGGGGGTGGGTGATGATTTCACCGATGAGGATCTTTTCGCGTCCTTGCCTGCCGAGGCATTTTCGATCAAAGTGGGGGCGGGGGCAACCAATGCCAGATATAGCATTCGGTCATGGAAAAACATACGGTCTATTCTGAACAGGTTTATCCAACTGGACGATCAAATAGATTTAAGTAAAAACTTGAAACACGCATAAAGGAGAAGAAATGCGCAGCCAGAACGGAATTTTCCAACTACACAATCCGCCCTTGGACAACTACAACCTGCTTTTGCAGGAGACCCTGTTTCACAACGCCAATGGTTATATTGGGGTTCGATCAGCCTTTGAAGAGGGCTACCCGGAAGGCTATCAAACCCTGCGGGGACAATATATAAACGGTTTCTACGACATCACCGAGATGGAACCGCCGGAGCGGCTCTTCGGGCTGATCGACGAAAAACAGGTAATGCTCAACGTCAGGGATACCCAGTCTATCAAGCTCTTCGTCGACGATGAGGAATTCAGCATGTTCACCGGCACGGTGATGAGCCACCGCCGCTGGGTCGATACCAACCGGGGTGTGACCGGCCGCCATGTGCACTGGCTTTCACCGCTGGGCAAAGAAGTCGAAATCACTATCATTCGGATGGCTTCATTCACTCAGTTGTCGCTGTTCACTATCGAATACCAGGTCAAGCTGCTCAACCAGCCGGCGGTGATTATGTTTCAATCGAGCCACAATGGGATGGTCCTCAACCACTATGATCCCCTGGAGCCGAGCCGCTCCGAACAGGTCCTGTACCTCAACCCGGCAGAAAGCGAACTGATGGGTGATGCTTCCTATATCACCTCGGTTACCACGGAATCGGGCTTGTCGGTATGCACCGCGGTAGTCAATTTCCTGGAGGGAGAAGAGCAGCGGCAGATTTTTACCGGCAACAACAACATAACTGATCAGATTTCCAGGACCGCCGAGATTCAACAAACCGTGCGGCTGATCAAGTATGCGGTGTTCTGTGATTCCATTCGATTCGGCATCTGCCGGGAGGCAGCGGCTATGGAGATGGATAAAGCCCGGCTCCTCACCATCGAGGAATTGTATCGTCGCCAGGCTGATTACATGAACGATTATTGGGACAAATGCCTGGTGGAGATAGAAGGCGATGATGATTCCTCTGTGGCTGTCCGCTACAGCATGTTCCAACTGTTGCAGGCGGTGGGCAAAGACCCCTACTGCAACGTGCCGGCCAAAGGGTTAAGCGGGGAGCGATATGAGGGGCACTACTTCTGGGATACGGAGATTTACGTATTCCCCTTCTT
>JAKJCH010000005.1:13138-17175 GCA_022706565.1 Bacillota bacterium
GGAGATGTACATCCAGCCTTTTTTTACCGTCACCGAGCCCGCCTATACCAGGACCCTGATTGAATTCCGTTACCGGACCTTGCCCTGCGCCATCGAAAACGCCCGCCTGCTGGGGCATAAAACCGGTGCCCTGTACCCGTGGCGCACTATCATGGGCAGGGAGTGCTCCGGTTACTTCCCCGCCGGGGCTGCCCAATACCATATCAATGGGGACATTGCTTATTCCATCATCGCCTATTATCTGGCTACCGGGGATTTGGATTTCCTACGCTGTAAAGGGGCGGAGATAATCTGGCAAACCGCCCGAATCTGGATAGATGCCGGCCATTTTTACAAAGGGCAGTTCCATATAAATACGGTCACCGGCCCGGATGAATATAGCTGCCTGGTCAACAACAACTACTATACCAACCTGTTAGCCAAGTACCATTTGGAATGGGCCGCCAAGCTCTATGAGCTGCTCAAGGAAACGGACTGCCCGGCCATCGGGCGCATCGGGCTGCACGAAGAGGAGGTGGTTCGGTTCAGGGAAGCGTCCCGGGCTGTCTTCCTGCCCTACGATGAGGAACTGGGGATCAATCCCCAGGATGATTCATTTCTGTCCAAGCCCCGCATGGATTTGTCCTGCATCCATAAGGACGATTACCCCTTGATGCTGCATTACCACCCGGTGCACCTGTATCGTCACCAAATCTGCAAGCAGCCGGATACCATTCTGGCCCACTTCATCCTGGAAGATGCCCAGTCGGAACAGGTCATGCTCAATTCCTACCAGTATTACGAAAAGATCACCACCCATGATTCCTCGCTGTCCAGCAGTATCTTCAGTATCATGGCCGCCCGGCTGGGCCTCTGCGAGAAAGCCCTGGGCTATTTCGAGCTTTCCGCCCAGGTGGATCTAAAAGACCGGTTTCGGACCACCATCCAGGGGATTAACGCCGCCAATCTGGGTGGGATTTACATGGCGGTAGTATACGGATTCGGCGGTCTCCGCCTGAAGGAGAGCGGGCTCTATTTGCGGCCCCGCCTGCCAAAGAAATGGCAGAGTTATCGGTTCAAGATATGTTACCGTAATACCCGTATTATAGTGGCAGTGGAAAAGGACCAGACCGTCCTGACCAGAGAGAGCGGCCCGGCTGTAAATCTGTATATTGAAGACGTCGAATATCGACTGGAGGACGTGTTAGTAGTGAGTCGGGCGCGACCCAAACATGAAGGCCGATGATGAGAAAGGGGCAAAGAGGTGCAATACCGAGCAGTTATTTTTGATCTCGACGGGGTGGTTTGCAGCACCGATGAATACCACTATCTGGCCTGGAAGAGCATCGCCGATGAGTTGGGGATCGACTTCACCCCGCAGGTAAATAATCGCCTGCGGGGACTGAGCCGTATGGACAGCCTGGAGGTACTCCTGGAAGGGTACGGCGGTGTCATGACTGCGGCCGACAAACAGTATTGGGCGGATAGAAAAAACAACTTATACATACAAAACCTTGAGAACCTCTCACCTGACGATGTCTTCCCGGGTTTCCTCCCCACTCTGGCCCATCTCCAGCACAAAGGAATCCGGACCGCCATCGGGTCTTCCAGTAAAAACGCCCGCTTTATTCTTGCCCGTCTGGCGCTCGCGAACGCCTTCGACGCGGTGGTGGACGGCACCGACATCAGCCGCGCCAAACCCGCCCCGGAGGTATTCGTCAAGGCGGCCGAATTATTAGCCGTCGAGCCCCGCTTCTGCCTGGTGGTCGAAGACAGCCAGTCCGGTCTCCAGGCCGCTATCGCCGCCCATATGGATTGCGCTGCTATCGGCGATGGAATCAACTACGGGATCGCTACCTACAACCTGGATACGATTTCAGATTTGCTGAAGATCGACGGATTGGGGTAGAGGGACACTCACTCACTCCTTTGGTTCGGATCCATGCATTCCCTTCCACCATTTTCCACACTCACTTTTACATCTCCTGTAAGTGCAGGAGTCTTCGGCATTATCACCCTTTAACCTCCCAACTCAGATCTCCATTCCCATATTTTGATACCAAGCCGGCAGAAAAGACTAGCGTCTCCACAACCAAGCCCTCCCGGCAGCGGGAAGGGCTTGTTGTGTTTTCGCTGGGGTTACCGTCAGACCCGCCAAAACCAGGACCAGCGTCTTTGGATGCCGCGGGGGGTACACCGTTGGTCTGCCCAGAAAGATAAGCAGTTGGTACCGGAAGGTGCGTGCGTAAATTATGAATACTGGTGGGGGCATGGTAAAATTTAAACATCCGTTGTTGGGTGTCTTCAGGGTTATGAAGGAAGGATGAGAAGGCTAGTGTTCTCCATCTACATCTACCGCATATATGAAACCGGCCAGGAATTTGACCTGAACCGTTTGGAGAAGGGGTTGCCCGGTGAGCGTATGCCCGCCCGAGCTCGCTTTTTCAGGGTCAGCCCCAAATCGATCCAGATCCCGTCCCAGCCGCTGGTAGTCAATCTGGGCAATTTCCTTCACGAGAGCGATTGGGGAACGGTGACCTTTTGTGTCCAGGCCAAAATCTACGATTTAGGTGTTGTCAGTATTTGTCTGAGCTATGATGTCGACCCGGATCAGTCCAGCGAACCCGAAACCTTTGCTTTGCGGTTTGCCGGCCAAAATGACTTGGATTACCTGTTTACCCGTTGCCTGAGGTCGTTGCACGAACACCTGCAGCCGCTGCTGGAAAAATTCGACCCGGATCCAGATTTCGAAGACTATATCATCTATACCATCACTCATCCCTCTGAAGTGCAGGACCCGGTGCCGCTCTTGATGGGTGAACGCCTGGATTTCAGCGAAACCGTACGCACCCAGGTTCTGCGCAACCGATTGAGCTACAGTGAGGCTGATTTTGCGATCGTTACCTGGGATACTGCTCTGATCTGTGACCCCGAGGATACCAGTGACCTGCGCGATCTGATCGAATTCGCCAATGTCCAGCTGTTGGAACTTCGCTATTACGATAACCAACTCACTCGGGAGATGCAGGTCATGTACAACGACATCGACGGAGCAGCCGCCACGCCCAACTATCGAAAGATGAGGCACTATCGCCGAATCATCGGTAACCGAATGCAGATGATAGCGGACATCACGGAGATTCGTGAGAGGATTGAAAACCTCATCAAGGTCACCGAGGATGTATACTACGCGCGGGTGTACCAAACCACCCTGGAGGTTCTGCGTACCGATCAGTGGACCGCCAGTTTGAACCGCAAATTGCAGGTTATTCAGCAAAATTACAACCTTCTCCTCAACGAGGTCAACATCCAGCATTCCAACTTCCTGGAATGGATAATAATTATCCTGATCGCGTTGGAATTCGGATTCGCCATCCTAAGCCAGGTTTGGTGAGGCGGAAATGAAGAACCACCACTAGGAAGTCCGAGTGAGGATCTTCAACTCGTTTGCCAGGGAACGCCCTACGGTTAAAACAAAATAAATTGATCTATAGTATCGTGGTCAACCAAACGCGGCTGGTAATTTATTAGCCGCGTTTTATGTTCAGTAGATTGAGAGCGAGGAAAGTGTAATGGGCGGAAATTGCCAATAAATGGCCCAAAGCGGATACTGCAAGTGGATTCAGGATTGAAACGATGTATAACTTTTAGTAATTTCTAATATGATGGTCTTTGTGCTACGATAACCGACAGGGAAAATGACCATAAGAGTTGTGAACGAATACTACGAGTTAAAAATGCCGGGGATGAAGCAGCATGATAAGCGTTGGAATCGATATTGGCTCGGTAGCTACCAAGGGGGTAATGGTTCACGGGGAATCCCGCTGGTGCATTATGGTGCCAACCGGCTGGAGTCCCCGCGACGCCGGCCGGGCAACCATCAATCAATTACTGGATTTGGGCCGGGTGGAGAGGCACCAGGTGGAGCAGATTATAGCTACTGGCTACGGTCGGGTGGCTTTTGAGGATGCTGACCGAACCATTACGGAAATAAAGTGTCATGCCCGGGGCGTGGCTGAACTGCACCCGGAGGTACGGACCATTATCGACATCGGCGG
>JAKJCH010000005.1:17185-20938 GCA_022706565.1 Bacillota bacterium
TCAGGACAGCAAGGTGATCCGGGTGGGGCCAGGGGGCCAGGTGCTGGATTTTGCCATGAATGATAAGTGTGCCGCCGGGACCGGCCGGTTTCTGCAGGTGATGGCGGCCACGCTGGGGCTAGATGTCAGCGAGCTGGGCGCGGCTGAGAATCCGGACCAGGCATTGGAAATCACCAGCATGTGCACCGTATTTGCCGAGTCGGAAATTATCGGACTGTTGGCCCGGGGCCATTCCAAAGCGGGAATAATCGCGGGCTTGCATAATTCGGTGGGCAAGCGAGTGGCGCCCATGGTGAAGCGCATAGGGGTAAACAGGGAGGTGGTCTTTACCGGAGGGGTGGCCATCAACCCTGGTGTAAGAAGGGCCCTGGAAAAGGAATTGGGTTGTCCGCTGATTGTGGCTGATTCTTGCCAGTACACCGGAGCTTTGGGTGCGGCGCTATTGGCCCGGAATCAGCAATAACCGGCAGCCAATTTGTAAATGATTATAGGGTTAAGAGGAGGAATCGAAATGGCTGATTATCGCCAGATGTGGACTGACTTGGGGATGGACCTGGAAAAGCATGACGTTTTATGCGAGGTTCTGCCCGACGCTTTCGGCGGGGTGTTTCTCTCGCAGCAGAACCGTCCGGCCGGCATGGACTTCTATGATTTCGTGGTATCCGAGATTCATGGGGTGAGGCCGGCCGAGCTGATCGAGCACCGCCAGAAGGGCGGCAAGGTGTTCGGAACCTTCTGCGTGTATGTGCCTGACGAAGTGGTCTTTGCAGCCGGGGGAATTGCCGCCGGCTTATGCGGCGGTTCCCAGTTTTGGGTGTCGGGAGGCGAAAAGGTGCTGCCCGTCAATACCTGTCCGCTGATTAAGGCTTCAGTCGGGGCCAGACTGGACAAGACCTGCCCGTTTTTCATGATTGCAGATATGTTTGTCGGCGAAACCACCTGCGACGGCAAGAAGAAAGCCTGGGAGATACTATCTAAGGAAGTACCGCTGCATGTCATCGATGTGCCCCAGATGAAACGCGACAAGGACATCGCGGCCTTCGAGAGTGAGATCAAAGATTTTATCAAGGTAGTGGAAGGTGTCACCGGCAACCAGGTGACCCCGGAGAAATTAGGGGAAGCTATAAAGCTGATCAATAATAAACGCCGGGCCCTGCAGCGATTGTATAATGCCCGCAAGGCGTCGCCGGTGCCGATCAGCGGCAAGGATGCCCTGCTGGTGACCCAGATTGCCTTTTACGATGATCCCGCCCGTTGTGCCCAGATGGCCAACCGGCTGGCGGAAGAACTGGAAGAGAGAATCAGCAGGGGTGAAGGGGTATTCCCCGCCGATGCTCCGCGGATCATGATCAGCGGGACCCCCATGGCGATTCCCAACTGGAAACTCCATCATATTGTGGAGACGGCCGGAGCCGCGGTGGTAGTGGAGGAATCCTGCACCGGCACCCGCTATTTCGAACACCTGGTGGACGAAAGCGGGCAGACCATAGATGAACAGGTCAGGGCCTTGGCCGAGCGCTACATGCAGACCAACTGTGCCTGCTTCACCCCCAACCCGGGCAGAATAGAGGATATCATCCGCATGGCGGATGAGTACAAGGTGGATGGGGTTATCGACGTGAACCTGCAGTTCTGCAACCTTTATTCCACCGAGAGTTACTTGGTTAAAAACACACTGGCCGAGCACAACATCCCGATCATGCACATTGAGACCGATTACAGCGAGCAGGATTACGAGCAGTTGCGGACCAGGATCGAAGCATTTCTCGAGATGGTGCGGAAGTAGGCCGGTACCATGGATCAGATTGCATACCGTTGGTATATTCTCTTTCCCAACCACCACCAGGGGTTGCAGCTCAACCGCGAATTGAGAAAGGCCAACATCCGGAACCAGATTTCCCCCACGCCCAGGGAGGCCAGTTCCTGCTGCGGGATATCGTTGATTGTAGAACCAGACGACCTGGATAGGATTGGGAAGATTATCGAGGAGTACGGGATTTCCATCGACAAGATCGTCAAACTGCCGGTAAAGACCGACTGGCAATACCGCGGCATTTAACACCATATTCGACCTTTTAACAGATAAATGAACCCCGTTTCACGGATTCCGCGGAACGGGGTTTTTGTCAAGGAAACAGGTAATGTTTTCTCATTTCTTATCCCCATTTGCTCCCTGGCAGGTTATGCTTATGGTAACAATAAATTCCGGGGGGTTGACAGTATGTTTAACGATGCGGTGCTTATTAGTAAACAGGACGGGATCGCCACCATCACCATGAATCGCCCCAAGGTAAACAATGCTCTGGATGCGGACATGCTGAATGGATTGGTTTGGGCCGTCCAGCAATGCTACGATCCTGACATCCGGGCAGTAGTTCTGACCGGGGCGGGTGAAAAAGCCTTTTGCTTCGGAGGGGATATTGCCTTCGCGTCCCAATACGGGGACGGGGATCTGCAGGCATTCTTCAGGGACATGACCGTACCTGCAGCCCGGCTAATCTCCGACATGCGCAAGTTACCCAAACCTATCATCGCCAGCATCAATGGCATGTGCGTGGGGGCCGGGGTCAGTTTTGCAGTCGCCTGCGACCTGCGCATCTGCCATACCGAAGTCATTTTCAAGCAGGCCTATACCGGGGTCGGAATATCCCAGGATTGCGGCTATAGTCAGATGGTACCCATCATTATCGGTCTGGGCCGGGCCAGTGAGATGGCCTTCCTGGATGAGGTAATTCCTGCCGCCAAAGCATTGGAATGGGGTTTGGTAAATAAAGTAGTAGCCCCGGATGAATTGGCCTCCGCAACCGCCAAGATGGCTGCCCGGTTGGCCAACGGGCCCACCCAGGCCTTCGCGTGGTCCAAGGCGCTGCTGAACAAGTGCCTGCTGCCTTACCTGGAGGTACAGCTGGAATTGGAACGGGACGGAGTGATGGCCTGTTCTATGACCGATGATTATAAGGAAGGAGTGGCTGTATTCACTGGTCAGAAGAAAAAGCCCGAGTTCACCGGGAAATAATGAAGGGAGGGACAGCTATGGCGACTGATTGGAAGCAAGCTTTCCAGAGTAAACTGGTGACTTACGAAGATGCAGCCAAGCAGATAAGATCAGGAGATTTTATTGCTACCTCATTATCGAACGGGTCCATGTCCAACCAGATGGCGGAGGCCATCCTGGACCGCTGGCAGGAACTCGAGGGTGTCATCATCAGTGACAGTCTCAACGTCTATCCTTCCCGGTTGCTCAATCCCGATTTTATGAGGCAGCTGGAAGGGCACATCCAACATGCCCCGATTTTTGCCGTGGCCACCGTCAGAAAGATGTATGCCGCCAATCTGTCCGATTTCTACCCCGCCCAGACCTCGGATGCGGCAGACAAATACGGGGAGAGGGCAGATGTCTACATCCTTATGGTGGCTCCCCCCAACCGGCACGGATACTGCAACCTGGGTCCGACTTGCTTCTACACAGCCGAAGCGATCAGGTCGGGGCGGGCCCGGGGTAAACTGCGGACCGTAATTGCCGAAGTCAACGACCAGATGCCGGTTGTATACGGAGACAACTGGATGCACGTCTCCGAATTCGATTACCTGATCGAACGCTCAGCCCCCATACCCGTCTTTGGCCGAGGCCAGGCCTCTGAAATCGAACAGCGGATCGGCGAATTCGTCTTGGAGCTGATCAACGACGGTGACACGATCCAGATGGGACTGGGCGGTATTTCTGAGGCCGTGGCGGCAGGACTTTCCGGCAGG
>JAKJCH010000005.1:20948-26329 GCA_022706565.1 Bacillota bacterium
CCCCAGCTGGTGGAAGAGGGGATCGTGACCAACGCCAAGAAACCGATCCATAGAGGCATCAGCGTTACCTCATTCATCGCCGGGGATCAACCCCTGTATGATTACTGCACGGAGAATCCCTCCTGCCAGGTGTTCCCCGGTTCTTATACCAATGACCCGCGTTTCATTGCCCAGCATCCCAATGTGGTCGCCATGAATACGTCCATCATGATAGACCTGACCGGCAACAGCACCTGTGAAGGGGTGGGCCACCGCATGATCAGCGGGGTGGGCGGACAGTTGGACTTCCTTCTGGGCGCTACCTGGTCTCCGGGAGGGAAACCTATCAACATGCTTTCTTCTACCCAGAAGAACAACAAGGGCGAATTGGTTTCCTCGATCGTCCCCGAGTTGCCGCCGGGAACCCCAGTCAGCGTACCCCGCACCATTACCGATTACGTTATCACCGAATACGGTATCGCCCGGCTAAGATACAAGAGCAGGCGGGAGAGGGCATTGGAGTTGATCTCCATCGCTCATCCGGATCTGCGCGGGGAGTTGAAACAAAGCCTTAACAAGAACTTTTACCCTAAGCCTTCCAAATAAGAAGGACCGTTTTTTCAAATTGTGATTGTCGCGGGCCCAACAGTTTTAAACCGTTGGCAGGCCCTGGATCTCCCTTGCATGGAATCTGTCTGGAAAACCGGTTTTGGTGATTGACAAAATCCAGCCCAGCCGCTATATTATTTTGTAATTCCAAAAAACAAAGGCTGTGACGGAGAGAGTAGGTTTCAGGGGAACGTAGCAGCGAGCCGGGGACGGTGCAAGCCCGGTACCAGTAGTTTGAAACCGAAAATCACTCCCGAGCTGCGGACCGAACGAGAAATCCAGTAGGCTCCGACGGGTTTCCCCCGTAACCGGGAACGCATATGATGGTATGTTTGTAAAAATGGGTGGTACAGCGAATGTCACTTTTGGCTTTCGTCCCTTTACGGGACGAAAGCTTTTTTAGTTTAGAGGGACCTGGCCGTATTTGTGTAAGCGCCACGGACCACTATAGTTGGGGCGGGTGAACAGGGACGATCCCAGCGTCGCCGCAAATGAAATCAGGTATCCGAAGGACTGGAGGGAGATACAATGGCAAGCAATGGTATGGTGGAGATCCGCTGGCATGGCCGGGGCGGTCAGGGGGCAAAAAAAGCCTGTATGCTGCTGGCTGATGTGGCGGCCTTGGAGGGGAAATTCGTACAAGGATTCCCAGAGTATGGTCCGGAGCGAATGGGAGCCCCGATTACCGCCTACAACCGGATCAGTGAGAAACGGTGCAATGTTCATTCCAACATATATTATCCGGACTACGTGATAGTGGTCGACGAAACCCTTTTGGACAGCGTGGATGTTACCGGGGGTCTCAAAGAAGGCGGCGCCATAATCATCAACACCCCCGAGTCTCCCGGTGAGATCCGGCCCCGGCTGCGGGGATGGAGCGGCAAGGTGTGCACCATTGATGCCCGCCGCATCTCCGAAGAGATACTGGGGGCCAACTTCCCCAATACCCCCATGCTGGCAGCTGCAGTCAAGGTAAGCGGAGTACTGGAAACCGACCGTTTTCTAGGCCATATCGGCGAATCCTTTAGACATCAATTCGCCAACAAACCCCAGGTTATTGAAGGGAATATGGCGACGCTGAAAAAGTCATTGGAGGAGGTGCAGGTAGGATGATACGTGCCAAGGATATAAATGAACATACCCCCTGGCAGGACCTCACTCCTGGTGGGGAGATCTACGAACCGGGTACCGCCCGGGCCTTCAATACCGGTACCTGGCGCACTGACACCCCGGTTTTTCATCAAGAGGCCTGCAAGCACTGCATGCTCTGCATCCCATTCTGCCCTGACAGCGCCATCCCGGTCAAGGACGGCCGGCGCTTGGACTTCGATTACATGCACTGCAAGGGGTGCGGTATTTGCATGGAAGTGTGTCCCTTCCCGGCAATAACGATGGTACCGGGAGGTGAACCCCGATGAGCAACCGTCTTTCCGGCAACGAGGCCGTGGCTTATGCCATGAGGCAGATAAATCCCGATGTGATGGGAGCGTTTCCGATCACTCCCTCTACCGAGATTCCCGAGTATTTCGCCAATTACGTGGCCAACGGCGAGGTGGATACCGAATACGTAACGGTGGAGTCGGAGCACAGTTCCATGTCAGTATGCATTGCGGCCCAGGCGGCTGGAGCGCGGTCGGTCTGTGCCACTTCATCCTGCGGCCTGGCTCTCATGTACGAGATGTTATATGTAGCAGCTTCCAGCCGTCTGCCGGTCACACTGGCCTGCGTCAACCGGGCATTGTCGGGACCGATCAATATAAACAACGACCACTCCGATTCCATGGGTGCCCGTGATTCCGGCTGGATTCAGATTTATGCCGAAAACAACCAGGAGGCCTACGATAATTTCCTGATGGCCATGCCCATCGGCGAAGCCCCTAACGTGCGCTTGCCGGTGATGACCTGCATGGATGGTTTCATCACCAGCCATGCGGTGGAAAACATCGAACTCCTGGACACAGATGTAGTGCGAAAATTCGTGGGAGAATATCAGCCGGAGCACTACCTGCTCAAGAAGGAGAACCCTCTGGCAGTAGGTCCTTATGATATAAGTTCCTACTATATGGAGCACAAGGTCATGGAGGCCGAGGCCATGAAGGCAGCCAAGGCCCGCATTCTGGAGGTAGCGGCCGAATTCGAAAAGATTTCCGGACGCCGTTATAGCCTTATCGAGGAGTATATGATGGAGGATGCCGAACTGGCTCTGGTGCTGATCGGTTCCACGGCCGGGACTGCCAAAGCAGCCATCGACGAACTGCGGGAAAAAGGGGCCAAGGTAGGGCTGGTCAAGATAAGGGTCTTCCGGCCTTTCCCCGGCGAGGAAGTGGCCCGGGCTCTGGCCAAGACCAAGGCGGCAGCGGTCATGGACAAGTCGGAAGGCTTTTCCGCCAACGGCGGACCCCTGTTTGCCGAGACCCGCAGCGCCTTATATGATCTGCGGGCACGTCCTTATCTCATCAACATCGTCTACGGTCTGGGAGGCCGTGATGTCAAGACCGAAGACATAGAGAAAGTATTTGCCCGCCTGGCCCACATCGCGGCCAGCGGCGAGACCGGTCCGGTATATACCCATATGGGCCAGAGGTCGAAGGAGGATAACGCATGAGCACCGTATATAATCTGAAGCGACAAGTGGAGAAGCCGGTCCGTCTCACCGGCGGACACCGTCTCTGCGCCGGCTGTGGGGCCGGGGTGGTGGTGTCGGGCGTGCTGCGCGCCTTAAATGCCGAGGACCAGGCGGTAGTGGTCAACGCCACCAGCTGTCTGGAAGTATCCACTTTCATGTATCCCTATACTGCCTATACCGATAGCTACATCCACTCCGCCTTCGAAAACTCGGCGGCTACCTGTTCCGGAGTGGAAGCGGCCTACAAGGCCCTCAAGCGGCGCGGCAAAGTGGACGGAACGGTCAAGTTCATTACCTTTGCCGGTGACGGCGGTACCTACGATATCGGTTTCCAATCCCTTTCCGGAGCCATGGAGCGCGGTCACGACATGGTCTATGTCTGCTATGACAATGAGGCCTACATGAATACCGGCATCCAGCGTTCCTCTTCGACGCCCAGTTTCGCCCGCACTAGCACCACTCCGGTCGGGTCGGTGCAGCAGGGCAAAAAACAGAATAAAAAGGACCTGACCGAGATTATGGTGGCCCATGGCATCCCCTATGTGGCTCAGACTGCGCCGCTGGGGAACTTCAAGGACCTGCACACCAAGTCTTACAATGCTATCTATACCGAGGGTCCGTGCTTTTTGAATATATTGTCTCCCTGCCCCCGCGGCTGGGATTACCCCATGGCCAAGCTGGCGGAGATCACCAAGCTGGCGGTGGACACCTGTGTATGGCCGCTGTTTGAAGTAGAGGAGGGGGTATGGCGCCTCACCTACACACCGCGAAAGAAACTGCCGGTGGAAGCATTTCTGCGCCCCCAGGGAAGATTCCGGCATATGTTCCAGCCGGGCAACGAATGGATGATCGAAGAGGCCCAGCAGTACGTGGATCAGAAGTGGGACCGTTTGCTGGAGCGCTGTGGCGCTTAAGAGGCCGCAGATACTTTATGACTGCTGCAAATATGGTATCATACCGTTAATAAGGGGGTGGGCGCTTATGGAACAAACCTTATTCACCAACGAAGTTATTTTAGCCTGGCTGCATTATTTTTCGGAAAACATGGATATAAACCTAGCCGAACTGAAGATGCTGGACATCACCGGCAGAAACAAGAATCTGATCCCCACCATCATGACCCACCGGGCGGTGTTGGTATTTACCGACGCCGGGCACCCGGACATCTTTTACGACATGTGGAATGCGGAGCTGGGCGACTGTGTCATCTGGTATAACGAGGGCTCGGATCCGAAGGGCGAGATGAAGCATGATAGGGTCGCGGAAATGATCAACCGGGGCATCAACGCCTCCGCGGCCATGTTGGTCCTCAATCCCAACGCAGCCACCAATTATCAGATTGGCATTGAGAACAGTCGTTTCTCCCCAGGTTCAGTCCAGTACGTGTGCCGGGAGGTACGGGCCATTATTATGAACAAACTCAACCTGGGGGACCGGGACAACATCTGCATCATCTCCGGGGAAAGCATTGCAGTGGAAGCCGCCATTGCCGCTCCCGAGGGTTGTGTGGTAGCGGTTGAATATGATCGCAAGGATCGGACCACCATGCAATGCAATATCGATAAATTCGGCTTGAACAATGTGGTAATTGTGGATTCCCTGGACAACGGTATCCTGCATGGGCTGCCGGTCCCGGATATCGCCTTCATCGTCGGTTCCCCGCGCGTCGGCAGCGAGATAAAAAAATTGCTCCAAGTCAATCCGGCCGTCCGTTTTGTCATCTATACCCTGGACTTTGATGTTTTGACCTCCCTGCCGGGGATACTGCGGGATAACGACCTGGAGCGAACCGATCTCATTCGAGTCGAGGTAATCCGGGTCAACAGCAAAAAAATGATGGAACCGTTTCCATCTCCCTGGCTGATATCAGCGAAGAGGGCTATGGAATAAATACGAGCATCATACGGAGGGGTTTTACGCCCTCCGTTTTTTTCGATATTGTTACCTTAACGGGTAGTCGAACCGTATTGGTATAAGCAAAAAATCCAATAGGCGGGTGATGTATGTGAAGTTCCCAAGGGTCATGATTGCGGGCGTGCACAGCAGTGTGGGCAAGACTACCATTTCATTGGGCATAATGCAGGCTTTAAGCCGCCAGGGGATAAATGTCCAGCCCTTCAAGGTGGGGCCGGACTACATCGACCCGGGCCTTCATTATCATGCTGCC
>JAKJCH010000005.1:26339-26682 GCA_022706565.1 Bacillota bacterium
GATGAGCAGCCGGCAGGTGATCGAGACTATATTTGCCCGGAACGCCGCCGGGGCTGATCTGTCGGTGATTGAAGGAGTTATGGGATTTTACGACGGAGGCCGGGAAAGAGGTATCAAAGGCAGCAGCGCCGAGATGTCGATACTTTTACAGGCGCCGGTCATTTTGATTGTGGATGCCAGTGGTGCTGCTCAGAGCTGCATTGCAGTGGCCAAGGGATTCATCGACTACTGCCCGGAAGCCCAGATCCGAGGGGTTATCCTCAACCAGGCCACAGAGTATCACAAGACCTGGATAAGCCCGGTCCTGGAAGAGGAGTTGGGGGTCAAGGTGATCGGCTGTCTG
>JAKJCH010000060.1:0-3557 GCA_022706565.1 Bacillota bacterium
GTGGAGGCTGCCCGCCATAGCACCCCACCGGTGCCGATAAGTGTTTCTATCGGGTGGGCTGTGAAAACCAAAGCCACGGAAAACATGGAGGATGTTTTCCGGGAAGCTGACAACCAGATGTACCGGGAAAAACCCCACAATCGCGAAAAGTTCAGGGAATATTTTAAGCAAACATTCTTGAAATCAGGTACGACGAACTGAACCGGCTTTAAATGGCGCCCTCATTCAGCAGTCTTTCTACTTCATCTCCGTTGGGAACAGCCATTATGGTCCAGTAATGGTCATAGATAACCATGCCCGGCCTGGCACTGCCAGGCTTTTTCACGTTAGAGCGGAAGGTGTAATCCACTGGAACCTTGGCGGACGATGCCGCCTGGCAAAAATGGGCGGCCAGCGCGGCAGCTTCTTCCAGAGTGCGGTCAGGGACTTGATCGATAGAAGTAATGTGTGCCGGCAGGCTTATAATCACATGACTGCCAGGAATTTGCCGGGCGTGCAGCCAAAGATCGCTGCGATTCGATTCCTTCAAGGTGAGCCGGTCATTTTGAAGGTTGTTGCGGCCCACCCGTATCACCAAACCGTCTGAAGACAGGAACTGACGGGGCGTGCTGCGCTGAACTTTTTTACGCTTCCTGGCCGGAGCTGCGGGCATATAGTTTTCTCTTTCCAACTCCTCGATTATTTCATCGATCTCGGCGGGGCTTTCCGCTTGGCTCACCGATACCAATACCGACTCCAGGTACTCAATGCTATCCTGGGTTTCCTTCATCATTCGCACCAGGTGCCTCTTGGTACCCTGGGCTTTGTTGTATATTTTGAAAAAGCGCTGGGCGTTTTGGATAGGTGTATATCGCACATCCAAGGGGATAACCAGTTCCTCTCCGGTACTAAAATCAGGAACCAGGGCTTCTTTGTCACCCTTCTTGAAGCGATGCGCATATGAAGTCAGTAATTCGCCCCAAGTCTTATATATATCCTTTTCGCCGGCCTGATGAAAATCACCCTCCTGTAAAAATTTTTTACGATGGGCTTTGTGCAAATGTTCATTAATCTTGCGGGTCAGGCTTTCCTGCATGGACTGCAGCCTAAGCAAACTCAGCCTCTGGCTGAAAAAAGCATCGGCGGCTTCATTCATGGTAGTGAAGGTCTTCACCGCTGATCCCGCCAGGACCAACGGCTCAAAAGGGGAGAACTCAACCGGATGGTTTTTATTGTATTGAACGGCGGGTTGACTTGAGCCGTTATTTATAGCCGTGAGCAGAGAGCGGGCAGCGTGGTGGATCCGGTCCAGTTCATACTGGCCGCATTCTCCTACGCCAATATCTGCTGCCAAGCCAGCGGCCGCACAGATATGACGGGCACTGAACAGGCTCAACCCGGTAAAGGTGTTAAACAGGGCCCTGCTCACCTCGGTGTCTTCATCTTGATTCCACATTGCATTGGCAAACAATTCGAAATCGGCCGATTCAGGGTCCATTTTACCCTGGGATGGCGGAGCGATATATTCGCGGCCGGGGAGCACCTCCCGGTATGAACTCATCTCGCTGTTGATCCTCTTAATTGCATCAATGATTGTATTGGTCTCCGGATTGACGAGAATGATATTCGAGTGTCTTCCCATAAATTCACACATCAGATACTTGTCCTGCCATTCCCGGAAATCATTCATAGCCTCAATGCGGATACGGATGATTCTTTCCATCCCCAACTGCTCAACCTGTTTTATTTTTCCTCCCTCCAGGTGCTTTCGCAGCAGCATGCAGAAGGTAGGCGGATGGCTGGGATTGGTTTTCCGCTCTTCCGTGACGTGGAGGCGGGACCATTGAGCATTGGCGGAAATAAGCAAGCGAATGGTTCCCCCCCGGGGCTGGCGTATTGACAGGACCAGTTCATCCTTCTCCGGTTGATATATTTTATCGATGCGGCCATCTTTCAAGCACGTATCCAATTCGCGGGTTAGAGCGCGGACTGTAAGGCCGTCAAAGGGCATGTTGCTTCACCTCTTCAATAATTGACCCCAATAATTATACTATAGAAAACCAACCTTGACAGCACGGGCTTTCTTGACTATATCGTCAAAATATATAAAAATAATCCTTATATGAAAAGGAGGTAGGGCGATGGCGGCAGAAATCAAGGTGATCGTGTCGGGAGCCTTGGGTAAGATGGGCCAGCAAACAGCCCAAGCAGTCCATCAGGATGAGGAGTTGAAACTGGTGGGACTGATAGATGTCCGCGCCCGGGAGGGACAGACGAGCGGAACCGCAGGGCATCTGCCGCTGCAGCCGGAGAACGACCTGGAAGCCTGGCTGGAGCGATTCCCGGCGGATGTCATGATTGATTTCACCAATCCTCAGGCAGTATACAATAATGCCAAAATTGCCCTTCAGCACAAGGTCAACTGCGTGATCGGCACCACCGGATTGAATGAGGTGGAGTTGAAACATCTGGAGCGGCTCGCCTTGGAAAATGAAGTAGGGGTTGCGGTGATCCCCAATTTCGCTATCGGAGCGGTATTGATGATGAAGCTGGCCCAAGAGGCGGCCTGTTATTTTCCCGATGTAGAGATCATAGAACTGCACCACGATCAGAAAATGGACGCCCCCTCTGGTACGGCTATAAAGACGGCCGAGATGATCGCTGAACGCAGGCAAGCCAGGCCGCCGCGCAGCAGCTTGGAGTTGGAAAAAATCGCTGGAGCGCGAGGCGGAGAGATGAAGGGAATCCGAATTCACAGTGTAAGACTGCCTGGCTTTGTGGCTCATCAAGAGATTATATTCGGCGGAGTAGGGCAGACCCTGACTATTCGCCACGATTCCCTCGATCGGGTGGGATTTATGCCCGGGGTGGTCATGACCGTTAAGAAGATTATAGGAATCAAAGGCCTGATTTACGGATTGGAAAAGTTTCTATAGAGCAACTATCAGCCTTATAACTCAGTCTGGAAGAGAGCAAGAGCTCTCTTCTTTTTTTATTTACAGCCCATTTCACAGCATTGTGGGACAGACACAGGTTTGAAGACGGCATTCATATAATGCTATTAACTCTAGTCACGGAGTAAGCAACCCGGAGGTGGGCTAAAGGTGTGTTCAATTCTATCTGGAATCAAGATAGCGGTAATTGGCGGGGACGACCGGGAGTTGATCCTGGTGGAAGAATTAGTTAGACGCGGAGCAACCGTGGTGGTTACTGGATTTCCTAAGGAGATGGTATGCCACGGGGCGTTTGTAGTGGGCAGCGTCGAGCAGGCCTGCAATGACACGGAAGTTTTGATTCTGCCATTGCCGGGTACCAATGAGAAAGGCGTTGTCAGAGCGGTATACGCTGATCAAGAGATCCATTTGACCGAAAAGGCCATAAGTGGTATGGCCCCGGACGCAACCGTGATAATTGGGTGGGCCCGTAGTTTCCTCAAAGACTGGTCGCAGAAATATAAATTCAAACTGTTGGAAATCGTTGAAATGGACGAAATAGCCATTCTAAACTCCATACCCACTGCGGAAGGAGCCATCCAGATAGCCATGGAGGAGACTCTCAGCACTATTCATGGCAGTCGA
>JAKJCH010000060.1:3567-9182 GCA_022706565.1 Bacillota bacterium
TGTGTTATTGGGTTCGGCCGAGTGGGTGTGACCATGGCTGCTACCTTGAAAGCCTTGGGTTCGGACGTGACCGTAATAGCACGAAATCCCGGACAGTTGGCACGAGCCTGGCAGATGGGCTGCCACCCGGCCACCTATGAAGATTTACATGATGCGATGCGCAACAGTGACATCATCTTCAATACCGTGCCCAGCATGATTCTCGACCGAGAGGTCCTTAAATATGCCAATCCTGACATACTTATAATCGATTTGGCTACCCAGCCAGGCGGTACCGACTTTGAAGCTGCCAACGCTTACGGGCTGAAAGCCATCCTGGCTCCAGGTTTGCCGGGAAAAGTGGCTCCGGTTACGGCTGGCAAAGTCCTGGCCGAAGTGATACCACGCCTGCTAATGGCTCAGATCTCACAACGGGAACAAGAACTGCAATTCGGTTCGTAGGGGGTGATCAAAAATGAACGAGGAAAAACTGAAAGGCGTGAAGATAGGAATAGTATTGACCGGCTCCCATTGTACTATGGATGCTGCCCGGCAGCAGATGACCAAATTGAAAGAAGCCGGAGCCATAATTTATCCGATCATTTCCTATAGCGTAGATGCAACCGATAATCGGTTTTATAAGGTGTCAGAGCTCAAGCAGTTTCTTGGGGAGATATCTGACCAGCCGATCATTAACACCATCGTCGGAGCCGAACCCATCGGCCCGGGCCGGTTGCTTGATTTGGTGGTGGTAATGCCGGCTACCGGAAACACTATTGCCAAACTGGCCAACGGCATCGTGGATACTCCGGCCTTAATGGCAATCAAAGCCCACCTGCGCAACCAACGCCCGGTTGTGATAGCCATTTCCACCAATGATGCCTTGGGCCTCAATGCCCGCAACCTAGGAGTCCTGTTGAATACTAAAAACATCTATTTTGTGCCGTTCCGCCAGGACGATCCGTATCAAAAGGGCAATTCACTGGTAGCCAACCTCGACCAGGTGGTCGACACTGCCATATGCGCACTGCAGGGTAAGCAGATTCAGCCACTCATCCTGGGAGCATTGTAGACAATTCTTTGATTATGATAGAATAGGAAAGCATAATCAATAGATAAGGCAATGTGCAGGAGGTAGTGACGTGGCTAGTGGAGTAAGATTAGCAGTAGTTGGAGCTACGGGAGCAGTCGGGCAGGAAATGCTCAAGGTGTTGGAGGAAAGAGATTTCCCTGCTGCAGAACTATTATGCTTGGCTGACCCCAGTGAGGCAGGCAGCAAGCTCAAGTTCAAGGACCAGACTTTGACCGTGGGCGTCGCTGATGCACAGGCATTCAAACAATCCGATTTGGCTTTATTTGCAGTAGGAACCGATGTTAGCCGGGCACTGGCTCCGCTGGCCATGGAAAACGACTGTGTAGTGATCGACAACAGTTATGCATTCCGCCTGGATGATAATGTCCCCCTGGTAGTTCCGGAAGTCAATGCCGCAGCGGCAGCAAGCCATCAGGGAATTATCGCCAATCCCAACTGTTCTACCATTATAATGGTTGTAGCCATAAACCCCATTCACCAGGCAGTGGGCATCAAGCGGGTAGTAGTATCTACCTATCAGGCGGTTTCCGGTGCCGGTCAGGCAGGCTTGGAGGAACTCGACAAACAGGTCCGCCAATACCTGGATAAGGTTCCGGTGACTCCTCAGGTCTTCCAGCACCAAATAGCTTTCAATCTCATACCCCACATCGATGACTTTGTGGAGGAAAACTATACCCGGGAAGAGATGAAGATGGTTTGGGAGACCCGTAAAATAATGGGTGTCCCGGACTTGAAAGTCGCCCCCACCGCGGTGAGGGTACCGGTGTTCAGAAGTCATTCGGAATCCATAAACATTGAAACGCAAAGGCCGCTGGAGGCTGATGAAGCCCGGCGTATCCTGGAATCCGCGCCAGGAGTAATAGTGCTTGACGACCCGACGGCCAAGATTTATCCTATGCCATGGTTTACATCCAACCGGGATGAGGTATTCGTGGGCCGGATACGGCAGGATATTACCCTCGATAATGGCCTGGCCATGTGGGTGGCGGCAGACCAGATCAGAAAAGGGGCTGCTACCAACTCCATTCAGATTGCTGAAATAGTTGTCCAGCAAAACCTATATTAGGAAGTGGAACCTTGTGAAGATTTTAGTTCAAAAGTTTGGCGGTACATCTCTGGCCAGCAAAGAATTAAGATCTAGGGTATGCGATATAGTAGCAGATGCAAAATCGGCTGGTTATGCGCCGGTTGTCGTCGTCTCCGCCATGGGACGTGAAAACGCCGCCTACGCCACCGATACTCTTATCAATTTGGTCAAGGAGGTCAACCCTGAGCCGTTGCCCAGGGAGCTCGACATCTTGTTGTCCTGCGGTGAAACCATATGTGGCGTTTTGCTGGCCAACCAAATGACCGCCCAAGGTATGCCAGCCACTTTTTTGAGTGGCGAGCATGCGGGGATCGTTACCGATGGACAATACGGCGACGCCCACATTCGTTATGTTAAACCGCAGAGAATCATGGAGTGCCTGGAGAACGGCCTGGTAGTGGTGGTAGCCGGTTTCCAGGGCGTTAGTGACACCGGTGAGTTGACTACCCTGGGTCGAGGTGGGAGCGATACTACCGCAGCCGCATTGGGGGTAGCGCTCAATGCCGAGTATATTGATATCTATACCGACGTCGAGGGCGTGATGACAGCGGACCCGCACATCGTAGAAAACGCCCGCTTGCTGGACTCGATCAACTATAATGAGATTTGCCAGTTGGCCCGGGACGGTGCCAAAGTAGTACATCCCCGGGCTATTGAGATCGCCATGCAGAAGGGTACGCCCCTCAGGATACGGTCCACCTTCCTGGACTCACCCGGGACTTATGTCTCCAATCAAGTGTACACCATCAACGAACCGGTGAAAATCGTCAGCGACCGCCTTATTACCGGGATAACTTATACATCCAACGTGGTCCAGATAACGGTAGCGCAGGATAACGCCGACCCTCAACGTAAGACGGACTTGACGGTTTTCAAAGCTATGGCTGAAGCCGGAATAAGCGTCGACTTTATAACTGTTCAGCCAACCACGTTGATGTTTACCGTCAGCCGGGAAAAAGCTCACCGGGCCGAAGCGCGGCTGCGGGAATTGGGTCTGAATCCGCAAATGGAATTCAATTGCGCCAAGGTCGCAGTGGTGGGAGCGGCCATGACGGGGATCCCAGGAATAATGTACAAGATAGTGGAAGCCCTCAACGATTGCGATATCGATATCCAGCAAGCGGGGGATTCTTATACTAATATCTGGTGTCTGGTCAAACAGGAAGATATGAAAAAGGCCGTTCAAGCCTTGCACGACAAATTCGAGTTGGGGAATTATTAGATAAAGGATGGGGAAGATATGAGCTACAAAATGTTCACGGCCATGGTAACGCCTTATAATGTCGACTTGCAAGTAAATTTGGACAAGGCTGGGGAATTGGCCCAATACCTGATTGAGCGCGGCTCTGATGGTATTGTGGTCAGCGGTACTACCGGAGAGTCTCCGGTGCTGAGCAAGTCCGAAAAATTACAGCTATTTAGTCAGGTAAAGGCAGTGGTGGGGGATAAGGCAGAAGTCTGGGCCGGTACTGGTTCCTATAACACCCAGGAGACCATTGAACTTAGCCAGGAAGCAGAGAAACTAGGGATGGACGGTCTCTTACTGGTCGTGCCCTATTACAACAAGCCATCGCAGGAAGGCCTATACCAGCATTACAAGACCGTTGCCGCTAGTGTGTCCATACCTATCATGCTCTACAATATACCGAGCAGGACTGGAGTCAATATGCTGCCAGAGACTGTGGCCCGTCTGGCCGAGCTGGAAAATGTTGTGGCCCTAAAGGAGTCAACCGGGTTGATGGATCAGATGTCAGCCTTAAAAAACATCCTGCCTGACAAAATGGCCATATATTCCGGTGACGATTCCCAAACCCTACCCATGCTATCCCTGGGGGCGCAAGGCGTAGTCAGTATCGCATCCCATCTTGTCGGTCCCCAGATCAAACAGATGATGAATGCGTTTGCCAGCGGTGACGTCAAAGGCGCCCAATTGCTGCATAACCAACTGTTTGCCATGTTCAAGGGGTTGTTCATTACCACCAACCCGATTCCGGTCAAGCAGGCCTTGAACCTGATCGGCATGGAGGTCGGAGGCGTCCGTTTGCCGATGTGCAGTGCCAGTGAAGGGGAGATCAATCAGTTGAAGCAACTCCTGGCCAGCTATCAGCTTTTGTAGATTTAACAACCACTAAAGAGGTATTATATTGAATCTCTGCAGCAGTCAGCCGCCGACTGCTGTTTTCTTTAGCAGAGACTATCCTTTTATAATGGATGATGGCAAGGGATGGCGTCGTTCAGGTTTCAATCTGGTTTTTTGTAAAAATGATTTCGTATACCTGATCGCATCAGTTGAATAGCCCAATTTTATGCTCTATAATTAAGAGCAACGGATATGTGCGGACAAGTGTTGTAGATAATTTAATATAGCGGAGGTGTTTGGGTGCCTGACGATGCACGGCTGAATATAATTCCCCTGGGCGGTATGGGGGAAGTCGGCAAAAACATGATGGCAATCAGATACCAGGATACTATTGTAGTCATCGATTGCGGTCTCATGTTCCCTGAGGACGAATTGCTGGGTATTGATGTAGTCATTCCTGATATTTCTTATCTGATTGAAAACAAGGAAAAAGTGAAAGCCATCCTCTTAACCCACGGTCATGAGGATCATGTAGGGGCGTTACCGTTCGTCCTGAAGGATATCAATCCGCCCTTATATGGAAGCAAACTCACTTTAGGTATCGTGGAAGGAAAGCTCAAGGAAAATAACTTAAACAATGTAAGAATGAATGTTGTCCGTCCCCGCGATACTATCAAAATCGACCAATTGGAGATTGAATTCTTCCGGGTGAGTCATAGTATACCCGACGCTATGGGTATAGCTATTCATACACCTCTGGGTATCATTTTCCATACCGGCGATTTCAAGATTGACCAGACCCCATTGGACGGACAGGTCATCGATTTCCGCAAGATGGCGGAACTGGGTGAGAAGGGCGTGTTGGTGATGCTGAGCGACAGCACCAATGCCGACCGGCCAGGTTTCACCCAATCTGAAAAGGTGGTGGGGCGTACCTTTGATGAGGTATTTGGCCGCTGCGAGGGGCGGATCATCGTTACTACCTTCGCCTCCAACGTCCATCGCATTCAGCAGGTGATAGACACGGCGCTCAAATATGACCGCAAGGTTGCCGTGGTGGGCCGCAGCATGGTCAACAATGTCAGGATATCGTCCCAGCTGGGTTATATCGGTATTCCCGAGAATACCCTGATCGAACTGGAGGAAATCAACCGCTATCCGCCCGAGAAACTGGTGATTGCCACTACCGGCTCCCAGGGAGAACCCATGTCGGCTTTGACCCGGATGGCAACTGCCGACCATCGCTGGGTGGGCATAAACAGCGGTGACACGGTTATCATCGCGGCGACTCCGGTCCCCGGCAATGAAAAAATGGTGTCGCGCACGATCGACCTCCTATTCAAACAGGGGGCTGAGGTCATCTATGAACGGGAGAT
>JAKJCH010000061.1:0-8773 GCA_022706565.1 Bacillota bacterium
TCCCTATATGCTGTTCACCGCCGTTTGCGTGATGGTGTTTGGCGCAGAAGACCTGCAGGATCAGATCACGCCGATACTGGCCATGTTCAAATCAGTCGCTTACCCGATTCTGGAGCGTATGGACCTGCTTTTTATGGTAGCCTGGTCAGTGGCCTTTCGACCGGCTTTCAACCTGCTTTGCATGAGCGGTTACTCTCTAACCCGGTTATTAAACCTCCAGAAGAGAAAACACTACCTGATGATTCTGACCGTATCAGGCACGGCAGCCTACCTGTTATCTTCAATTCCCCGCAACATCGTCGATGTAATCATCTATTCGAATTGGCAGGGTTTCACTCATCCGATAGTCGGATTGGGTTACCCCCTCTTATATCACCTGGCAGCCAGGATACGGGGAGGACAAAAACAAAATGTTTAAGAAAATCTCATTGATACTAATAATCCTGACGGCCATTACGACCGGGTCCGGGTGCTGGGATGCCCAAGATATCGCGGAAAGATCGGTAGTGGTCTTGGGTGCGGTGGATTTGAACCAGGAGGGCGGTATACAGTTCGGGAAACCGGTCCAATATGACGCCACCATTCTAATGCCCAACCTTTATACCGACACTGCGGAAAAGGTGAGGATAGCACGGGTGTCAGGAGTCTCCCTCTCCGGCTCCCGTGACCAAAGGGCCTACATAAATCCGCAGACCATCCTGACCAGTATGATCAGGGTCTACCTGTTCGGAGAATCCATGTCCATCTCCGGCTTGGCGCCGGTGTTGGATTCGCTCCTCCGCAATCCATTACTTAGCAATTCCGTTTACATGGCAACGACGGAAGGACAGGCAGGTGATATGATAACAGTGCAGCCCCCGGATTTCCCTGACCTGGGGATATACATCATCGATCTGCTGCGCAAGGTCAACGACAAATCCTTTTTCCCGGTGATCACTCTCCATGATTTCCGGGTTCAATCTGCCAGCCCAGGTAAGAATCCAGTGCTGCCCATTTTAAGGGTAGATGCCGGTGAGGTCAAAATATCTGGCTTGGGTATCTTCAGAAAAGACAAATTGATCGACCGGGTAGGACTGGATGGGGCGCGCCCGCTAACTCTGCTGCGAGGGGTCAAGTGCAAGGGTTACATACCCTTTGTCATAACCCGGGAAGGGGAAGAGGTAGACCGGGGCACGGTGTTTGTCGGAAACGGCCGCAAAGTCAGAGTGGAACGCCAGGGCGACCAGTATACATTCAATATCACCATCACCCTAAAGGGGCAGTTGATCGAACACGAAAATCCGGTTATTCTCACCAGGAACCGTGAATTCCTGTCGATGATCGAAGCCCAGGTTGCCGCGGACATCGAGAGCGAATGCCAAACATTAATCGAGACAATGCAGGAAGAATATAGAGTGGACTGCATCGATATCAGCAAGTACGCCCTGGCCAAGTGGCGCAGTGAATTGGAAGACACCATAGACGAGGGGTTCATTGAAAGGGCTAATATCAACGTGGACGTAAAGGTGCATATAGGAAACACCGGGGATCTGATCTAGCCAGCATCGATCCCAGGAAAGCACACAACCATCGTTCGCTCCCGGGATAATTGGCCAGAAAACTGAAAACCTGCCGGCCTCCAGCGAGACGGGCAGGCTTATCGGTCTGGGGTTACATCCGATGGGGTACGAAAGTGGCACAATCGGTCTCTTCCGAACTGCCGGCATGTTTTGGTTCTACCTGAATCTTGTCGGCACAGCAATGATCCCCGCGCATATAAAAGTAACAAGTATCGACCGCGCATTTTATGCCTTGATTGGGATGCTCCATCTTCTTGGCCATTACGTTTTCTTCCCTCCAATCATTGAGTGTCTGATTATATTATGTGGAGCCAAACGTTGTACTATGCGGTCCTTTCTATAAACGGACCGCGCCATCGGGCTGGTCGGCCGCAAGGGTACCGGTGAGCATAACCGCGGAAGATTTTCGGGTATGTATACATTGTCAAATCCCCGCGCAGATATTATACTATCAGAAAATGATAATGATTATCATTATTGGAGTGTATCGCAATGGAGCATATCAAAGAAAAACTCAGCCAGGGCGGTTACAAATTGACCCGTCAGCGACAGGTGATCCTGGAGGTTATGCAGGACTCTGAGGGTGAGCACCTCTCCGCCGAGGAGGTTCTGCAGGTAGCCCGCCATAAGTCACCCAGCCTGGGAATCGCCACGGTCTACCGAACCCTGGAACGACTGGCGGGACTGGGGATCCTTTACAAAACCAGGTTTGACGAAGGCAAATACCGCTATGAACTGGCCGACGACGCTGAACACCAGCATCACCATGTTCAGTGCATCCGCTGCGGGCGGATATTCGAATTAGATGAAGGTCTGCTGGACAGCATAGAGCAAGAGATTATGAAGCAGGGTTTTACCGTTATCAATCATTTCCTTACGATCTATGCGATATGCCCTGAATGTAACCAAGATTAGATTCCTACAGGACTAATTTTTGATAATGATTATTGTTGTCCCAGGAGGGGAACACGATGTTAAAGACAAAAAAGAAACAGAAAAAGTTGTCCGGTTTTCAGGTGATTACCGGTTTGGAACCTATCTCTCCAACAGTCAAGGAGCGGGTAGATGTGACCCAGCTCAGCAATAACCAGGCAGGGCGGGTAACCGAGGTCCAGGGCGGGCAACAGCTAGTGGCCAAGCTGGAGAACATGGGGATCGTCCCCGGGGTCGTCGTGGTCAAGAAGAGTTCATCCTTAATGAAAGGCCCCGTCGTCCTGGAGCGGGAAGGATCCCAATTTGCGGTCGGGTATGGCATGGCCCAGGGAATTATGGTAGAGCCATTGGCCGCAAACCGTGAACCGATAGATTTAACAACCAAAAGGGTAGTTCTGGTGGGTAACCCTAACGTCGGCAAAACCCTGGTCTTCTCGCGCATAACCGGGACCGGAGTGGTAACCGGCAATTATGCCGGCACCACTGTGGAGGTGGTAACCGGCAGGTTCGAATACGAAGACCGCTACTATGAGCTGATAGACACCCCCGGTATCTATTCGCTGGACCAAACGTCCCCTGCCGACGCAGCAGTGGTGCAATTGGTTCGTGAAGCCGATATCATCCTCAATATCGTGGACGCCACTAATCTGGAAAGAAACCTTAACCTGACCCTGCAGCTCCTGCAGCTGGGCAAACCTATGCTGGTCTGCCTGAATTATTGGGATGAGACGGCTCACAACGGCATCACCATAGATGTTCCAGCCCTGGAGAGGATTCTCGACGTGCCGGTAGTAACAGCCAGCGCGCTGCGCAATGATGGGATATCCCGAATGGTCGGGGAACTGCCCCGGGCGCGAATCAGCCGCTTGGAGTTCGACTCGGGGGAACGCTGGCAGCAGATCGGCCGCATCGTGGACCAGGTGCAAAGGCTGGAGCATCGGCATCACACTCTGTGGGAACGCTTGGGCGAATTCACCATTCACCCCATCGGGGGAATCGTGACTGCGTTGGCAGCGCTGCTGGCCACCCTGTTTATCGTACGCTTCATGGGGGAAGGTCTGATCGGTGTCCTGGAGCAGCTCTACGCCGATTTATATGCCCCATTTATCATGAACCTGGTCGGTCAAATTCCCTCCGATTTCATTCGCGGACTCCTGGTGGGCTACAGTGTCGATCCCCTGGAGTCATTCGGGATTCTGACCAGCGGCCTCTATATCGCCTTGGTGCTGGTATTTCCTTATTTTTTGTCCTTCTACCTGCTGTTCGGCTTCCTGGAAGATTTGGGATATCTGCCCCGGCTGGCAGTGGTGCTCGATAATATCTTCCACCGGCTGGGCCTGCATGGTTACTCATCCATTCCGGTCATGCTGGGCCTGGGTTGTAAAGTGCCGGCCATTCTGTCCACCCGGATGCTGACCAATCGACGGGATAAAATCTTAACCATCGCCTTGATAATGATGAGCGCGCCCTGTCTGCCCCAGACGGCGATGATCGTATCATTGGGCATGAACTATAGCCTTACCACGGTTCTCTTCATATTCATGACTCTGGTGGTTCTGGCATTTGGTATGAGCATCCTGATTAACCGGGTGCTCCCCGGCAAGCCCGCCGATTTCTTCGCCGAGCTCCCTCCCTACCGGGTCCCGTCGCTGACGTTGATGGCCCGCAAACTATGGGTTCGGATAGCTGAGTATTTTTCTGAGGTGCTGCCCCTGATCGCCGTGGGGGTATTGGTCATGAGTATCCTGGACTTCGCAGGGGTAATCGAATTCTTGACTATCGCTTTGCAGGAACCGGTGGAACTAGTGCTGGGATTGCCTCCGGCCATTGCACCCATCATGCTGCTGGGGTTTCTGCGCAAGGATGTCTCCATCGCTCTGCTGGCGCCATTGGGTCTGACTGCCCAGCAATTCATTGTAGCCAGCATCTTCCTGGTGCTCTACACGCCTTGTGTCTCTTCGTTCTTTACCATGCTCCGGGAATTAGGGGCGGGGATGGCCCTGAAGATCATGGGGGTAGTGTTGGCGGCCGCAGTAACGGTTACGGCGGTGCTGCACATCGTCTTCAGACTAGTCGGTTAAAGGCAGGGGTGGCAATCCGGGAAGGCTTTATACCTTATCCGGGCCACCCTTTTTATCCCCCTCGGTCCCTTCCCGGGTTTTTCCGAAATAATCGGGAATCTTGAACATGTTCCAGAACTGGGTCATACTCTCGGTCACCATGCTTTGTGTCTCAATCGTATAAATAGACATTTCGATGGTGGTCAGAGCATCGAGGAAACCTTTCTCATATTGAGCCAGCACCGGGTTCATATTATTCAGCTGGTGCATTTTTTTTAAGATATCGATGGTCTTCTTGAGTGTCTCCATCTGCGGATTCTCTGCCATATAAATACTCCCTCCTCCAAAATGTCTTTTCATATTAAACCACGAAAGAATTTGAAAAAGAATACCGCCCTATCGACAATTAGTAGCCTGCTTTCGACATATTCGACCATCTGGTAATTGCGGTTTCCATGCTGCAAGATGAAGACCACATCGCCATGCCTTCTTTTTTACTCTGCATTTCAATCTATAGTAATGAATATTAACTCATCCTTATTAATATGTTTGGCCGGCCTAACAGTTATGTGGCTCTGGAACCGGGTTTTATGTCCCATGAAAATCAAATACTCGTCCCGACATACTCTCTTACTCCTTTTGTATACACGACTGGGGTCGAACTGTGCTAATATTTATGAGAGGTTATCCTCAAATGAATATGGCTGGGGGCCATCCAATTGATCGAAATAAGCAACCTTACCAAGGTATATCACACCCTCCACCAGGACATCGTGGCCCTGGAAGACGTCAACCTCTCCGTAAAGCGCGGAGAGATTTTCGGCATCATCGGGCTGAGCGGTGCGGGCAAAAGCACCCTGATCCGCTGCATTAACATGCTGGAGAAGCCGACTCGGGGAACGATTGCGGTCGATGGCCAGGACATCAGCTCCCTCAACAAACGGGAGCTGCGGTTGGCCCGACAAAAGATCGGCATGATCTTTCAACAGTTCAATCTGCTCTCATCGCGCACCGTGTTCGACAATGTCATGTTCCCGCTGGAGATCGCCAATACCCCGCTGCCGCAAGCCCGGCAACGGGTGAGCGAACTGCTGGAACTGGTTGGGATCGCAGATAAAGCCCGGATCTACCCGGATCAGTTGAGCGGCGGGCAGAAGCAGCGGGTCGGTATCGCCCGGGCATTGGCCAACGATCCTAAATTATTACTCTCCGATGAAGCCACCTCGGCTTTGGATCCAGATACCACCCGTTCCATCCTCAAGCTGCTCAAGGATATCAACAGCCAGCTAGACCTTACGATTTTGCTGATCACCCATGATATGAATGTGATCAAGCAGATCTGCGACCGGGTAGCGGTAATCAGTGAATCTCGCATTGTAGAGGTGGGCGACGTAATCTCAATCTTCAGCAACCCCGGCACCCCCACCTCGCAAAGCTTTATCCGGGCCATCGTCCAAAAAGACGCCCCCGACGAGTATATTGAGAGCCTGATCAACAGACACCGGGACCAATACTCCTGCCTGGTACGGGTCTCCTTCATCGGCGCCTCGGCAGGCGAACCGGTTATCTCGGCTATGATCAAGCAGCATGGCATCGACGCCAACATTCTGTACGGAAATATTGACCGGGTCAAGGACGTTCCCTTCGGCCACCTCACCCTGGAGTTGATCGGGGACCAGGCAGCGGTGGACCAGTCCATGGGATTCCTGCGCAGCAACGGCCTGGAAGTGGAGGTTATATCATGATCGTGGCGAACACGGCAGTCCTGATCGGCACCATTATGGGTGTCAGCCTGGGAGCCGACTTGGCCTGGGTATGGGAAAAGGTTCTTCAGGCCACCTGGGAAACCCTTTATATGGTGGCTATATCCACCGGTTTAAGTTATGTATTCGGCCTGCCTCTGGGGGTAATCCTGGTCACCACCGGAGAAGGTCACATCCTGGAAAACAAAGGATTCAACCGCATACTGGGTGCATTTATCAATGCGGTACGGTCCATTCCTTTTATTATCTTTTTGATCCTGGTGATACCTTTCACCCGCCTGTTGGTGGGGACTTCCATCGGCACGGTGGCTTCCATGGTGCCATTGACCCTAGCGGCCATCCCCTTTGTAGCGCGCATGGTGGAGACCTCTCTCAAGGAGATCGACTGGGGTTTGATCGAGGCTGCCCTGTCGATGGGCGCCAACGCCTGGCAAGTGATCACCAAGGTACTGCTCCCGGAAGCACGGGCCTCCATTGTGCTGGGAGTCGCTATCACTACCATCAACCTGGTCGGCTATTCGGCCATGGCCGGTATCGTGGGAGGAGGTGGACTGGGAACCCTGGCTTATTATTACGGATACCAGCGTTATGAGGATTTGGTCATGTGGGTCACCGTCATAGTCTTGATCGCGTTTGTCCAATGCGTTCAGATGGCGGGCGACAAATGGGCGGCCAAAATCACAAATCAGAGGAGGTAACCTTAATGAGAAAGAAACTGCTGTTGATAGTCTGCGCGATTTTCCTGATGGCGATTGTGGCAGGCTGCAGTAACAAAACCGAGACGCCGGCTCCTTCCGGTCAGACCAACCAGCCGGCCGCAGCCAAAGTGGTGGTTGGAGCCACCGCCAAGCCCCATGCCGAGATCCTTGAGGTGGCCAAACCACTGCTGGCCAAGGAAGGGGTCGATCTGGAGATCAAGGTTTTCACCGATTATGTGCAATTGAATCCGGCCTTGAAGGACAAGCAAATTGACGCTAACTTCTTCCAGCACATACCCTATCTGGACGATTACAATGCCAAAAACAGCGCCAACCTGGTTTGGACCGTCAAGGTTCACAATGAACCGATGGGCGTCTACTCCAAACAGATCAAGAATTTGGACGAGCTGGCCAACGGTGCCAAGGTAGGCATTCCCAATGACGCCACCAATGGAGGCCGGGCCCTGATGGTGCTGGATAGCGCTGGTGTGATAAAGCTCAAGGAAGGCGTGGGAGTAACTGCTACCGACAAGGATATAGCCGAAAATCCCAAGAACGTGGTTATCACCATGATGGATGCAGCCATGCTGCCCCGGACCCTTGATGATGCCGCGATCTGCGTTATCAACAGCAATTACGCCCTGGAAGCCAACCTGAACCCGGTCAATGATTCACTGTTCATGGAACCCAAGGATTCGCCTTTTGCCAACGTGCTGGCTGTCCGGCCCGAAGACAAAGACAAGGATGTAATAGTCAAACTGGGTAAAGCCCTGCAATCACCGGAGGTCAAGAAGTTCCTGGAGGATACCTACCAGGGCGCCTGTGTGCCTTCATTCTAAACATAAAGTGTTTTTTGAGTTTATACCCCAGCATGGCTGGAACCGCCCGCCCGCCGCTGCCGGAACCGACACTGCCGATGCACCCACAGTCTAACCACTGAATCTGAAACGTTTAAGAAAGCTGAGCAGGACACCTGTTCAGCTTTTCTTTATGCTTTGCGTCGCCGGATAAGATGAGCAATAATAAGTAAAATAAAGGCAGCTTTCCAAATCTAATTTTAGTAACTGCCAGGAGAAAGAAATGAACGAAGCAGTCGCCAGCGGCCCTGCCGCGGCAAAGCAAAGGAAAAGGATCGGGACCCGGGGTACCATTAAGGTATTCATGGTGGCTCTGGCTTTGTTGGGTCAATTGGGGCTGTTATACTATCTGGTCGACACCCTGCGATCTCATACCCTGTATATCTACTTCCTGCTGGAAGTGCTGGGAGCGGTGACCATAATTTTTGTAGTGGCGCGGAACCGCAACTCGGCCTATACGATCGTCTGGTTGGTAATAATGATGGCCCTGCCTGTTTTTGGGTACCTGCTCTTCCTTTTATGGGGGACCACCGGCTTGACCCATAAGAGGAGCCAACAGGTCCGTGACAGCGTTGAGTATGGCAACAGTTTCACCGAGCAGGACCCGGATGTTTACCAGGATTTCGTGTCCACCCTCCCTGATCAGCAGCGCCTCGGTACCTATCTGATCAAAGAGGGGTTCCCCATTTACAACCATACCCGGGCAACCTACTATCCCCTGGGGGAGGTCCAGTTTGAGCAACTGATCCTTGACCTGGAGCAGGCCAGCCGCTTTATCTTCATCGAGTATTTTATAATCGCCGAGGGCCACATATGGGATCGGATTCATGACATACTGCGGGAAAAAGTCCAGCAAGGAGTCGAGGTGCGCATCTTGATGGATGAATTCGGCAGCATCACCAA
>JAKJCH010000061.1:8834-9092 GCA_022706565.1 Bacillota bacterium
TTTGTGGAGGAACTGAGGAGCGAAGGTCTGCAGGTCATGATGTTCAATCCCCTCCACACCAATATTTTCAGGATGTTTATCAATTACCGCAATCACCAGAAGATTACCGTCATTGATGGGAATATCGGTTATACCGGCGGTACCAACATTGCCGACGAATATGTCAACCTGGATAAGAAACTGGGCCACTGGAAAGACACTGCCATCCGCCTGGAAGGCAAAGCGGTATGGGGATTGACGGTGACCTTCCTGCAGATG
>JAKJCH010000062.1 GCA_022706565.1 Bacillota bacterium
TTCTTTTACCTTGGCCAGCCAGGGTCTCTCCGCTTCCGCCCGGGCCAGCAGCATGGGATCGCTGGTATTGGTCACGGACAGGCTCTGGTTTACTACCCACCATTTGTTGTGTATACCAGCCCGGTGCAGTTCATCCCGCAGCCGCTGGGCCTCCCAGACGGGGGTGGCCTCCGGTAGTGTCACTATGACCACGTCTGCTTGTTTTTCATCCCGCAGCCGGGGCAGCAGTTTTTTTACCGAGGGTGGGATTTGACCCTTGGTCCGCTCTACTTCGCGGTGATAGCTCTGGGTGGAATCGAGCAGCAGCAGGGTGTGCCCGGTAGGTGCGGTATCGATGATCACTACCTCGTCTTCGGACTTCTCCACTATTTCGGCAAATGCCCGGAATACCGCGATCTCCTGGGTACAGGGGGAACGCAGATCCTCCCTGACATACTCCAGGTCTTCCTCGCTCATGGTCTCCCGGGCCAGGGCAATGACCTCCTCCTGGTATCTGGCCCACTCCTGGCGCTCGTCAATATGGCTCTGGGTGATATTTTCCGTCGCGCCGATGAAGAGGCGCAGGTGATCGGCGGGGTCGGTGGAGGACAAATGAACCTTGTCCCCCTTGCGGGCCAGACCTAGCGCAATGGCGGCAGCTACGGTGGTTTTGCCTACCCCGCCCTTGCCCATCACGAAAATGACTCTTTTCCCACTCGCATACAGATCATCGATCATCACCTCGATCCGGCGGAGATCGGGTTTGACCGCCTTCTCGGCGCCCTTTTCATACTCATCCGCGGTGAAAAACAGCCTAATCCGCTCCAGACCCAAAATGTTGTAGGAGCGCAGCGGCAGGCTATAGGTCGGGTATTGCTTCAGGCTCTCCGGCATATTGGCCAGAGCCTCCTGCTGATCGGTCATGATCTTGCGGGACAGGTCATCGCTGGCCTGACCCAAAACCGCGTTTATAATCAGCAACTGGTTGTTGATTCCCAGGTCGCTCAGCTCCCGGCTGGAACGCTCCGCTTCCACCAGGGGTGAATTTTCCGGCTTGGCCACCATCACCAGGGTGGTCCGTTGGGGGTCAGCCAGGGTGGCGACCGCTTCCTTGTACATGTCCTTCTTGTCTTCCAGACCGGCCAGCTGCCCCAAACAGGAAACCCCGTGGGTACTCTCGCTGATAAAACTGCTCCAGGCCGAGGGCAGCTGCAGCATCCGCAGGGTGTGCCCAGTGGGAGCGGTATCGAATATGATATGGTCGTAACCGTCCTCGACTTCCTGGTCGGTGATGAAATGGGAGAACTGGTCAAAGGCGGCCGTTTCCACTGTACAGGAGCCCGACAACTGTTCGGCCATATTGGCGATGACGCTGTCGGGCAGCTTGCCTATATATGGGGCCAAGAGCGCTTCCCGGTATTCCCGGGCTGCTTCTTCGGGATCGAGATTGGCCACGACCAGGTTGGGAACCCCAGCGATGGGCACACCATGGCCATTCAGTTCGGTGGCGAACACATCCTGCAGATTGGAGGCCGGGTCGGTGCTGACCAGGAGCACCTTTTTGCCGCGATCGGCCAGGTTGACGGCCACCGCGCAGGCGATGGAGGTCTTGCCCACCCCGCCCTTGCCGGTGAAGAAGAGGTATTTGGTCAGCTGGATTCTATCCAGGGAAAATGTGGCATACATGATTTAAGCCCCCTCTTGATTGCTGAAGATTCGGCATCCTGCCCGGTCAAGGGTATCAGCCAATGCCTCCTTCAGCTATTATTCCGGGAATAGACGGCTTCCTGTTTACAGTTCGATCCCCGACCACTCGGAAAACTCCTGATTGGTGGGATAAGCCCCGGTCTTGGCTACCTGGCCGTCCACCAGGGTGACCGGTAATATCTCCGCCCCCTCCTTCTGCAGGAGGTCGTTGATAACCTGGTTGGTAATGAAGGCCATGGGATCAGTGGAAAGCCCGTGGCGGCTGATGTCGATGCCCTTCTGTTGCAGGGAATTGATGACGGTGGCCACCCGGAGCAATTCGGGGTCGATAGAGGGTCCGCAAACCCCGGTAGCGCAACACATGGCCGGATCAAAGATGGCTATTTTTTTCATACTGCCTACCTCCTGTCCACTTTGCTTAGCAACAGTTTTTATCGCCACAATCACAACCAGGTGCAGATTCATTTGTTCTTATTTCCATCAAGCCTAGTATCTTAAGCGCCGCGTGACGGATAGCCTTGGCTGGGATATCCTCGTATTCGTTACCCTCATAAATCACCGTACGGCAATAAGTATTCTTTCCCAATAACAGGGTACAAGAATCACAGTAATTTTCCGATATCTTTATATTCAAGATATCTTCAATGGGTACTCCATTAAAGAGAATGGTATTCGACTGGGGGATCTGAGTATCATCGAGTTTGGTTTCGATGACCTCAACCTTGATGCCCTGAGGGTTTAACGCCCGGTTCAACCTTTTCGCTTCCTGATTAAGGTTTTCCCCAGTATCGTAACAACGATTGCATGTCTCTCCTTCAACATCAAGGTGTCTCCATTTTATTCTGAGCGTTTTCATTTGTCTGCCTCCCAACGATTCAGTATGTTTATACCCTTCACCTATAAGGACGGAAGTATTAAGAATAGTGACTGTGCTGTTCGCCTTGTCCGAGACGGGACACCACCTCGGAGTCCATCAAACAATCATATCAGCAAGGTATTGAATCCGTTCAGGATGTAACCGATTATTATTATCCCCACTATCACAACACTAACGAAGACGGCCATCAGCTTTGATTTGACCACTTGATTGAGCATTATCAAAGAGGGCGGTGAAATGGCGGTTACTGCCATCATGAATGCCAGCACTGTCCCTACCCCAACACCTTTATATACCAAAGCCTCAGCGATGGGCAGCGCTCCAAAAATATCAGCATACATGGGGATGCCGATGGCGGTGGCCAGCAGTACCGAATACCACTTGTCCTGGCCCAACAGGGTGGAGATCAGTTCGGCCGGGATCCAGTTATGAATAGCTGCTCCAATCGCTACTCCGATCACGATATAAACCCAGATCCGTTTTACGATATCGGTTACCTGATCCCAGGCGTAGGTCATTCTCTCCCTGCGGGTCATAACTGTTCCTTCTTCGAATTCCGAAACCTCTTGATGAAAAACGAATGGGGCTACATATTGCTCCAGTTTCATCTTGCTGATAATGGTCCCGCCGATTATAGCCAATACCACGCCGACTACCACATAGACAATCGCGATCTTCCAATTGAAGATGCTGGCCAGGAGAACCATGGAGGCCAGATCTACAAACGGCGAAGAGAGTAGGAAGGAAAAGGTTACCCCCAGGGGCAGGCCTGCGCTGGTAAAGCCAATGAACAGAGGAATGGAGGAGCAGGAACAGAACGGGGTGATGGTCCCCAGAAGCGCTCCCAGGGCATTGCCGGTGATCCCCCTGAACCTCCCCAGGATGGCACGGGTCCTTTCCGGCGGGAAATAGCTTTGGATGTAGGACACCAGGTATATTAGTACGGTCAGGAGAATGAATATCTTGATGATGTCATAAACAAAAAAGTGAATGCTGCCGCCCAGGCGGGTGCTTATGTCCAGGCCGAAAACATTTTCTGTCAGTGACCTCACCAGCTCGGACAACCACTGCATCTTGAGCAGCTGGTCGTTGATAAGACGGAGGATAAACATCAGAATCACCTGCCTTTGCTTGCGCCTTCACGGACGTGCACTTATGCCAATTCCTCTTTGATATATCTCTTAATCTCTTCCCGCTTGGGAACCTTGCCGGCAACCTTGACCTTGCCGTTAACCACCAAGGCCGGAGTGGACATGATCTTGTAAGACATGATTTCCTGAATGTCCTTTACCTTCTTCACATCGGCAGTCACATCCATTTCAGCCAGGGCATTGATAACCTCTTTCTCCAGGCTTGCGCACCTGGAACAACCAGGCCCAAGTATCTTGATGTCCATTGCTTACTCCTCCTTTACCCGATTTTCAAATATTGCTCTCCCAGCAACGATTGGCCTTGCAAGCGATAACGTCCTCATTGTCGTCCAATCCCAGATACCTTGCGAATTCATCGGCCAGTTCGGGTATGTTCTCTAGCCGGTCCCGCATCAGCGCATCCAGGGGAATTACCCGGGCGCCCTCGAGGATTTTTTCGTTCACCGTAAGGTACGAGTTTTGCCGGACCTTGCGCTCGTTCACCAACCCTGCCTTTTTCAGTACCTTGACGTGCTGGGAGACGCGCGGCTGGCTCATATCCAGCACTGCCACCAGTTCACAGATGCACATCTCCCGCTCTTCCAGCAGCCGGATGATTTTAAGCCGGGTCGGCTCACCCAGGGCTTTTAGTATTTTAACCGTACTATCAATCATGGAGCAGCACCTATCCTTTTCCTTCAATGGGCTCGGATCATCTCCGGCCCAAAATACTTTTTCTTAAAATACAGAGCCACATTAACCAGCGCAATCAATACCGGAACCTCAACCAGCGGCCCTATGACAGTAGCAAAGGCCTGACCTGAATTCAACCCGAAAACAGCCACGGCTACAGCGATAGCCAGTTCAAAATCATTACTGGAGGCGGTGAAAGCCAGTGTAGTAATTGTAGGGTAATCCCCACCCAGCCATTTGGCGATAAAAAAGGTCGCAAACCACATGATGCCAAAGTATAGGAGCAGCGGGATCATCACCCGAACCACGTCCAGAGGCAAAGTCACGATCATATTGCCCTTTAATGAAAACATTACAAAGATAGTAAATAAAAGCGCGATGAGGGTTAGCTTACTAATGCGGGGCAGGAAATTTGCCTCATACCAGTCGCGCCCTTTCGACCTGATCATGGTGGTACGGGTAATAATAGCCGCAATAAAGGGAATGCCCAGGTAAACGAACACGCTCTGGGCAATCTCAAGCATGGATACATCCACCGCCATGCTGGCCATACCCAGCCATCTGGGTACCACCGTTAGGAAGATATAGGCATAAACAGAATAGGTCAGAACCTGGAAGATAGCATTGAAGGCTACCAAACCGGCAACATACTCAGGGCTGCCCTCCGCCAGGTCGTTCCACACGAGCACCATGGCGATACAGCGGGCCAGTCCCACCAATATCACTCCGGCCATCAACTCCGGTTTGTCGGGCAGCAGCAAAACCGCCAGCACAAACATGACGATAGGTCCGACTATCCAGTTTTGTACCAGGGCCAGAACCAGCATCCTGGTGTTCTTGAATACCGTGGGCAGCTCTTCATAGCGGACTTTGGCCAGGGGGGGATACATCATCAGAATCAATCCGATGGCAATGGGGATATTGGTGGTGCCTACCTGGAACTTACCCCAGAATGCCGCGATCTTGGGAAACAGGTACCCCGATCCAACGCCGATTATCATGGCAAGAACGATCCATAGGGTGAGGTAACGGTCCAAAAAAGATAGTCTCCTAGTAATCGATTGACTCAATGCTGTAACCTCCTTGAATTCGGGTACATGGCAGGGCCGGACCAGGGCTGAGCTATTTATGCATAAATTATTATATGCGTCTTTGCTTATATAATATGCCTGTGATATTATTTGTCAAGCACTTATGAACGTCCTTGTCCCTGGGCTCTATGCATCATACTCAGATGAAGCATCCCTTCAATAAGGCTCCGATCATTTACCCCAGGGTCGATGCGTATTGGTTAGGTTGTGACCGCTCGAAGAATATAATTCGATACCTCTGCCCAGGCCTGACCGGCAACTTCATAAGCCCGTTCTCCGGTATCGGTTATGGTGTAGACCTTGCGTTCCCGGCCCGATACTATTTGGGTTTCGACCGTTACCAGTCCGCTCGCCACAAATTCAAAACCGGATAAAGGCTCCCCTCAGCCGGTGCACAGCAACCACAGGTTATGTCAGCAACCCGTTTGGTTATCTCATAACCATGCAAAGCCTCATTATGAAGGACATGCAATATGAAAAATCGGGATAGACTCATTTTTATCAAACCCGCCCAGTATTCACTCGATTCATACTTTGATTCAGACTTGGATTCACACTTCAAATGATCCCCTCCGTTCATATAATTACAGTATGTGATAAAGGGGCTTTCCTCAGCTGAAAAGCTCGTTTTCTATTTGGAGTAGGCTGGCCAGGCCAATTATCTCTTCATCGAACATGCTGATTCCGTACATCGGAACATCGAATTGCTTCTGAGCAACCTTCAAATAGTACTGTTGCATAAAGTACCGGTTCTTGTGAAACTCAGTACTATCCCCTGCCAAGCTCAAAATATTGTTGGCTATCACCCCCTGGATGTTTATCCCCGCTTCCTGGAGGTCATCGTAGGTCCGCTTGGATTCAAAGATTGGCGTATATTCCGGATAGAAAACCAGCAGGAAAGTACAGACAGCTTTATCTTTGATCTTTGCCACCAACTTCTGTAGTTTTTCCTTGGCGGCGCTGGTTGCCGAGCTGGTATCATGCTTGATATTCACCAGCATTTCCACCTGTTTCGCATAGTCATAAGGCAATTCCAGCAACCTTAGCGTATGTCCGGTCGGGGCGGTGTCGAAAACCACGTAATCGAAACTATCCCCGCTTATCAAGGCGGAAAACTCCTCAAATACTGCCATCTCCTCAGTGCAAGGTGATTCCAGTTCCTCCTTAATGGCCGCTACCATGTCGGGGGAGTACCCTGATTTTTGGGCGTTGGCTATAATCTCCGCCTTATAGCTCTCCACAACCACTTTTTGATCTATGCGGGCGGCGTACAAATTGGCAACGTTTTTAACTGCCTGAATCTTGCCTCCCACCTCGTGATCCAGAACATAAGCGATATGCGCCGCCGGATCAGTGGTGACCAACAGTGTTCGGTTGCCTTCCCGGGCCAGGTGTACAGCAACCGCACAGGCGGTTACAGTCTTTCCTACCCCGCCCTTCCCGGTGAAGATAATTATCCGCTGACCGTTGTCCCGGGCCAGCATCTCCTTAAAGGATCCAACCGCGGCGAAGCCGGCAAATGGTTCCCCCTTATCATAGGCGCCGGTTATAGCCTCGCTCTTCCCTTCATACATTATGTCCGCCATTTTGTTGATATTGAGCAGGCCCTTTATCTCCCCGCCCTGTAGGTAGACCAATTTGGCCGGTTGGGAAAGAGTCTGTTCTATGGTTTCCAGATACCTTTGCTGCATGGCTGCCATTTTGGCGTATTGCGGGGTGTGGGCCTCTTCCGCGGGGATGATTCCATTGACAATCAGCTTGAAATTGTCGATGGAAAGAGCCTTTAACTCGTTTTGAGCCCGCTCGGTTTCAAGGATCGAGGTCTTCTCAGGGCGCAGCACGAAATAGAATTCGGTGGTTGCCGAATTGCGCAAAACTGCGATGGCTTTATCATACTTTTCTTTGGCCCCTTGAATAGCCGACACTGGCCCTAACTTCACCTGGGACCCCTTATTGCGGCTCTCTTCCATGTATTTCGACCAGTCCACCGGCAGTTCCAACAAGCGAACCGTGTGGCCGGTGGGCGCCGTGTCAAACACCACCAGATCATAATCCTCGCTGCTGAGGAAGTCGGTAAAGCGGTCAAAGGCAGCAATTTCCGTGGTGCAGGAGCTCCGGAACTGCTCCTCCATCACCTCCAAAATATCTTCCGGGAAAATGCCCCGCATGGGGCCGATAACACCTTCCCTGAATTCTGCCGCCGCTTGATCAGGATCGATTTCCATGGCGAATAGATTATCCGCTATCCCGGTAATCTTATGGCCAATCGTGCACTCAAAGATATCTCCTAAATTGCTGGCTGGATCGGTAGAGACGATCAGTGTCCTGTTGCCTTGTCTGGCATTATAGACCGCCGTCGTTGCGGCCATGGTGGTTTTACCGGTTCCGCCCTTGCCGGAGAAAAACATATATCTGGTCAAGACTTTCCCTCCTCCACTTCGGGTTTCCACCCCGTATCATCATGAATCTAGGATTTCCGCAATTCCTCGTATGCCGGATAACGCCCTTTCAGAAACAGGCTCCCATCTACCAAGGTAACCGGGAAGGCGTCACGACCTTCTTTCTGGGTTATCTCACTTACAACCGGGTCACTTAAAAACCGCTGTGGGGATTGAGTTATAGAAATCACCTCAACCTCTGCCCCATCCTGTTTCAATCTTGCCAGGGACTCCTTAAATGCTGCTTCTTCGGGGCTGGATACCGGAGCACAACAACCTACCGGGATTTCATAAACCACAATTTTCACTTGGTACACCACCCATACATTTTTATTATATGCATTGCCCTTAGATGCATTGTATGATGATGTAAGCAGCAGTGTCAACCGCCTGAACCAGTATGATAGCGGGATGTCCAAAAAAGTGTGTTTTGCCTGCCCTGGTACACACTTCTGGCGGGAATTTTTCAAATGACAAGCGGCGTTTTTATGTCATACTGATATTATGGATGTGATCAATCATCCGGTCTTTATGCTTTCCAGCCAACCTCAAGAGATGGACGAGATCACGGCCGCGGTAGATCAGATTATCGCTGCCAGCAACAAGTAAAGGAGAATGAATCATGACCAAAATCGATCTTAACAAAACCTGCTGCGATGGGGAACCGGGGTGCTGTACGCCGGCCGGCTCACCCATCATCATGGAAAAGCCGGTGAGGAAGATAAATATAGATTTCCTCTACCTGGACCTGAGCGTGTGCACCCGCTGCCAGGGAGCCGACACCAGTCTGGATGAGGCCTTGGCCGAGGTAGCGGGGGTGCTGGCGGCGACCGGAGTAGAGGTGGCCGTCAACAAGGTCAATGTCAACACCGCCGACCTGGCGGAACAATACCAGTTCATCAGTTCGCCCACCATCAGAATCGACGGCCGGGATATTCAGCTGGACGTCCGGGAAAGCCTGTGCGAATCGTGCGGGGACCTGTGCGGAGATCAGGTGGATTGCCGGGTATGGGTTTACCAGGGGCGGGAGTACACCGTGCCCCCTAA
>JAKJCH010000063.1 GCA_022706565.1 Bacillota bacterium
TCCGGGAGGGTAAGTGACCTGTATGGCTCGATCCATGGCCGCACCCGGTTCCATGGGATTGTAACGGTCTCCTTGGGGAAAATAGTAAGCCGCCAGGCTGGAGCTAATGTTGCCCTTCCAATCATCGGGACGCATCGCTGGACTGGAAGCCATAGCCAGGATCTCGCCGGTTTTAACATCCATCACTACTGCCGACCCCACTTTGGCCTTGGGGAATTTTTGCTGTAATCGGATCAGATTGGCGTCCAATGAATTCTCCAGAACCGTCTGCAACTTAAAATCCAGGGTAAGGTGAAGATTGTTGCCCGGAATAGGCTCCAGGGTCACCAATTCCCCAATGGGACGAGCCTTGGCATCCACCTCCATGCGTCGGGCTCCATATGTCCCCCGCAGTTCCTCTTCATATTCCTTTTCCAGGCCGGATTTACCGATCAGACTGTTGATGTTGTATTGGCCGTCGGAGGCGGCCAACTCTTCCTGGTTGATGGAATGGATATAACCCAGCACATGACCGGCCAAGGTATCGTGGGGGTAGGAACGCAAAGGTTCGATGTCGATGGACACCCCGGGCAGATTCTGACGGTCCTCTTCCAATTGGACCACCAGTTCCCAGGGTATATCGCGAACAATCACCACCGGTTCAAACAGGCGAAACTGCTGGGAGGCGATCTTTTCATTTATAACCGCAGCGGTGACCTCCGGATAGTATGGCTGCAAGACGTTGGCCAGATGCTCTACCAATTGCTCCTTCCCGTCATTGCCGGGGTTGGTAAGGCTCAGAGTGTAGACCAGTTGGTTGGCCGCCAGGGTTTCACCATTACGGTCGTAAATTTCGCCCCGGGAAGGCTTGATGGCTACCAAGCGTATCCGATTCTCCTTGGCTTTTACCTGATAAATGTCACTGTTAAATAGCTGGACTACAGCCAGTTTTATGCATAGCACCGCCAGTAATCCGAATATTATCGCTGCAAAAGTCCGCAGTCGAGTATCCAAATTGTTCTTCTTCATCTGATCAGGCCTTCCTGAAGCACTCCCGCTCCTGACGAGCGGAAATACCAAATATACAGGGGCACGGAGATAATCACGTTATAAATCCCCTGCAGCATGACATCCGCCCACACGGCTCTATCCAGGCTGAATCCCGGCACGGCCAAGAAAGATATGCTCAGCAGCAACAATGAATTGATGGCGGTGCCGGCTAATACTCCTAAAACTCCAACTAAAACATTGTCCTTGAAAACTCTCCCCTGCATCCGGCCTAGGATAAAGCCGGTCAGCCCTTTACAGATGGCATTGACACCGATTACGCGGCCCAGGTATAAGTCTTCCCAAAGCCCGCAGGCGGCCCCGTACACTGCGCCCTTGTTGGAACCGCTGAAAACTGCGTAGAAGATGACCAGGATGAGGAGCAGATCAGGTACCACTCCATAGATAGATATCGCCCTGAAGAGAGTGCTTTGCAGATACAAAGCCAGGAATGGCAGAAAGACAAGAACTAGGGAGCGCATTTATACCTACCCCCCCTCATTAACAGGCTCAGACGGAGCCTGGAAGGACTTGATTATCAATACTTCCTCCAGCCGGTCGAAGTCTACCACCGGCTCCACAAAAGCCGAGAGCACCAGACCATTGGCTTCCTTCTGGACGTCACGTATGGTCCCGATCCGTAACCCAGGCGGGTAGGTCTGGGAGAGACCCGAAGTGACTACCGGATCCCCATCCTGTACCTGGGAGTAATAAGGTATATTGACCATCCTCAGCCGGCCGTCACCAATTCCCTCGACAATACCGCGATTCTCCCGGGTAGGCTGGAGAATCGCCCCGACCGCCATCTCCCGGTCGGTAATCAATAATACCTGGGCAGTATTGCTGCTCACATCAACTATCTTACCCACCAGGCCTTCTGGGGTAATAACCGGCATATTCACAGTCAGGCCGTAGTCGGCTCCCTTGTCTACCGTCATAGTCTTATACCAATTGTTGGGAGCACGGGCAATGATACGGGCGGCCTCCAACCTGAACTGACTGTTATGGGCGTTTTTGTAGTCCAGTAGCGCCCTTAATCTCTCTACCTCGGCCTGCGTTTCCCGCAATTGCATGTTTTCCAGGCTGAGCTGTTGGTTCCGGGCTTGCTCGGCTTCCAGTAACTGGCTTAAATCCTGCATACCCAGAACTCTGATCCCGAACTGGACCAGTCCCTGCTGAACCCAGTCCACCCCTCTTTGCAGCGGGGCATAACTATTCCTGACCCATCGTTCAGCGGTGGCCAACCCCTGGCTATCACTGGATCCTAGTTTAACCACCAATAGAAGAATCAAGGCCGTTAGCAGCAATGTCCAAAGGCCCCCGTTTTTTCTCGATTTAAACAAAACCCTTCACCCGAATCAATCTACTTAGGCATTCCTTTTTGGATTGAGAATCATTTTGCGCAGTGTCTCGATATTCTCCAATACCCGTCCGGTGCCGCGCGCTACCGCTAGCAGCGGCTCCTCGCATACATACACCGGCATATGGGTCTCATAGCCGATCAGTTTGTCCAAACCGCGGAGTAAAGAGCCTCCGCCAGCCATCACGATACCTCGGTCCATTATATCTGAGGCTAGTTCAGGAGGGGTTTTCTCCAGGCATACCTTGATTCCCTCCACAATCTGGTCCACTGTCTCCCGCAAGGCTTGTTGAATTTCGAAAGATGATACCTGTATGGTTTGAGGCAGACCGCTGACCAGGTCGCGCCCCTTCACTTCATAAAACTCCTCGGGTTCCTCCCGGATGGCAGCGCCGATACTCATTTTAATATTCTCAGCGGTACGCTCACCGATCAGCAGATTATAATTTCTCTTAAGATGTTGAATTATAGCTTCATCCATCTTGTCTCCCGCCACCCTTACCGACTTGGCGGTAACGACGCCCCCCAGGGAAATTACTGCTACCTCGGTCGTTCCCCCACCAACATCGACAATCATGTTACCGGTGGGCTCGTGTACCGGCAGCCCCGCTCCTATCGCCGCAGCCATAGGCTCTTCCAGTAGATAGGCTTCCTTGGCCCCCCCGGCCAGAGCGGCCTCCTTGACTGCTCTCTCCTCCACGGTGGTGCAGCCGGTAGGGATACTGATGACCACCCGCGGTTTTATAAGGGACTTCTTGCCTCCTAGAGCTTTGTTGATGAAATATTTCAGCATTGACTGGGTCACGTCGAAATCAGCAATGACCCCGTCTTTCATCGGACGAATCGCCACAATATTACCCGGGGTGCGACCTATCATCTGTTTGGCTTCCTCACCCACTGCCACCACCAGACCGCTGTGGACCTGGATAGCGACTACCGAAGGCTCGGTGAGTATGACTCCCTGTCCTTTGAGATGAACCAATGTATTGGCAGTACCTAGATCTATGCCCAAATCCTTGCTAAACAGCACCTGATGCGTCCTCCTTAAACTTATATTAAACCCTTTTCCTTAAAACTGCAGTAACCGTTCTCCCCGATTATTACATGATCCATTATTTCAATTCCCATTATCCGGCCCGCCTCAGTCAACCGCCGGGTTATCTCGATATCCTGCCGGCTGGGAGAAGAATCCCCGCTGGGATGGTTGTGGGCCAGGATAATCGAAGCGGCGCTGCGTTTTACGGCAGTCTTAAAAACCTCACGAGGATGTACTATTGAACTATGTAAACCTCCAATGGAAACATTCTCCTTGGTTATTACCCCGCCTTTGCGGTCCAGGTACAAGACTAAAAAATGCTCGCGGTCGTAATCACGCATCTCCTGAACCAACACCGCATCGGCGTATTCCTGGACATCTTCGGGGGAACGGATTAGGAATTTGGTTTCGATATCCTGAATAATCCTCCGCCCAATTTCCAGAGCCGCTATAATCGTGACCGCTTTGGCTTTCCCTACTCCCTTGATCTGGGTAAGCTCCTCGATGGATTTACCTTGCAGATGTCTCAGACTACTATAGGTATCCAGCAGTTGGTTGGCTAATTCCAAGGCGCTGGTATCCCTGGTTCCATTCCCCAAGATTATAGCCAGCAATTCATGATCGTTTAATTGTTCGGGTCCCAGCTGGGCCAACTTTTCACGGGGCCGCATATTACTGGGCATATCCTTGATACGAGTAGTATAATGCATGGTTTAATGGACCTCCAGCAAATCAAGCCCTTTGCATCTAAGCATGGTATTGAGCAGGTTCAAAGGCAATCCGACAACGTTAAAAAAACACCCTTCGATGCGCTCGACCAGAAGCGCGCCGCGGCCCTGGATCGCGTAAGCACCGGCTTTATCGATCCATTCATCATGGTTGAGATAGTTCTCAATATCCGTATCGGTGAGAGGACGGAAATAAACCTTGGTAGTTTCGACCGCCAGATCTGGCACTGCATCAGCAGCTTCGGCAATGCACAGGCCGGTCATAACCTGGTGGCTGCGACCGCTTAACTGGCATAACATAGCATGCGCATCATCCCGATCAACCGGCTTGCCCATGACCCGACCTTCCCAACAGACTATGGTATCGGCAGCAATGACAATCCCCTCCGGCCGGTTCTGGAGAACCTGCCGGGCTTTCTGCCAGGCGAGACTGCGCACCAATTGTTCAGGTGATATCGATTCAGAGATGTCTTCTGCTATATTAGCAGGGGAGATAGTGAATTTTACCCCCAGTTGTTGCAATAGAGACTGCCTCCGGGGTGATTCGGATGCCAGAATTATCTTTTTCAATTCAGGTTCCTCTTTATGCTCAAAGCCTCTTATAAAATATCCAGGCTAGTATAAAACCGATGATGCTAAAAAAGTTGATATTCAGCATGAATCCAAAACTCAAGGAAAAAACATGCAGGTCCATGGTCATAGTGGGCAGGCCTACACTCTGGACATGACCGAGGAGACCCAACCCGGGCCAGAGTTTAACGACAGCATCCCCGATCCAGCTGCCGATTATTCCTCCCATAACCATCAGCAGCAACAGCAACTGCCATCCCGGATAGGTACGCGTCCTCCCTGCCACCTATGTCCCCCCGTCACATTTTTTAAAGTTTAGCATTAGTAAGGGGCAAACACAAGGCGAGAAGAAAGGAGGCTGTCCTCTAAAGCAGCCTCCGTACAACGTTCTAACGGTTATGGGAAAGATTGAAACTTAGTACCTTCAGATTTACAGCCAGATCCACGTTCCTCAGTACCACTTCCGGAGGAACCCGCAGCACCTGCGGCGAGAAATTCAGGATGGCTGCCACCCCGGCTCCAACCAGGCGATCGGTAGTGTGCTGGGCTTGCGATGCCGGTACCGTAATAATACCGATGTTAATATCCCGCTCCTTGATAAGGGTCTCCAGTCTATCCAGCGGGTCCACCACCACCCCGGCCAGGTCTACCCCTACCCGGTTCGGATCTTGGTCGACGATAGCCCTGATTGAGAAACCCCGCTGTCGGAAACCTTCATAAAGAGCCAAAGCCGAGCCAAGCTTGCCCGCCCCCACTATGGCCAGGTTCCATTCCCTGTTCAGCCCTAGGATCTTGGTCAGGTTGGCCAACAGTTCATCCACCGGGTACCCTACTCCCCTGGTGCCAAACTCCCCGAAATAGGCCAGGTCCTTGCGGACCTGGGCGGAGCTGACCCCTACACTATTGGCGATCTCCTCGGAGGAAACTGTTTCGACACCGGCCTTTCTCAGGTTACTCAACTGGCGCGAGTATATGGAAAGGCGTATGACGGTAGCTTCAGGAATCTTGTAAGCTTTCAAAATTCCCCACTCCTTTGTAATAAAAATCACTATCTTTATTATCTATGGAAACAGGTAAATTGGCAAAAGGTTTCTGTAAAATAAAAAACTCCGCCGGTAGTGCGGCAGAGGGTTTCCAAAATATCATGGGGGCCAAACTTAGCCGTTCAGGAGACGGTAGAAGATAAATGCGACCAGGGCTGCCGACGGAATGGTAACGAACCAGGCAACCACGATTTGACGGGCGATATTCCATCTTACTCCCTTGATACGCTTGGCCGCCCCCACCCCCATAATCGACGAGGATACCACATGGGTCGTACTGACCGGTATTCCCAGCAGACTGGCCCCGTAAATTACCGTAGCAGAGGTGAAGTCCGCAGCGAAGCCGTTGATTGGCTCGATTCTAAATATCTTGCCCCCCATGGTACGGATGATCCGCCAACCGCCAAAAGCTGTCCCAGCGCACATGGCCGCCGCACAGATCACCTTGACCCAGGGAAGTACAACGAAACTATCTATCATCCCGGCGCCCACCAGGCTCATGGTAATTATCCCCATGGATTTCTGGGCGTCGTTAGAACCGTGGGCGAAGGAAGCCATACATGCGGTGATTACCTGTAGGCTGCGAAACCTGAGGTTGATGCGCACCGGTGAGGATTTACGAAACATCCAGAACAGAATGGTCATTATGATACTGCCTATGACCAGACCGATAACCGGCGAGGTAACCAATCCGACTACGATCCTCAGTACTCCGTCCCAGATAACCGCTCCCGTACCGTGCCTGGCGATCACTGCTCCCACCAGGCCTCCGATCAGGGCGTGAGATGAACTGCTGGGAATGCCGAAGTACCAGGTAAACAGATTCCAAAAGATGGCCCCGATAATTGCAGCTACGATGACCAGAGGAACGACATCGGCTTCGGCTACGATATTTTTACCGATGGTGGCAGCCACGGCGGTGCCGCTTATCGCCCCCAAAAAATTGAAGGTAGCGGCTATAAGGATTGCATTACGCGGCGATACCGCTTTGGTGGACACCGAGGTAGCAATGGCGTTGGCGGTATCGTGAAAGCCGTTGATGTAATCAAAAATCAGTACAGCAAAGACGATCAGGACCACCCATCCGGTGCTGAAAATATCAGGATTAAACATATTTAATGGCTATCCCTTTCAAATCGTTGGCAACATCCTCACAATTATCGAGGGTGGTCTCCAAGTGTTCGTAGATCTCCTTCCATTTCAGCATATAGACGGCATCATCGGTCTGTTCGAACAAACGGGCAATCCCGGCCCGGTAGAGGTTGTCACCTTCATGCTCATGACCTCTAATTTTTTCACAGGCGTTGATGATAGCCTGATGGTTGTTCTTGACGTCCCTTAACAATAGCACCGCCTTTTGGATCTCTTGGGAAGCCTCTTCCAAAACGTTGACCAAAGCAGGGATGAACCTCTCCTGAGGTTGTTCGCATTTGTAGATGACCATCTTCTCCATGGTCCCCTGGATATGATCCAGAACCTGATTCAAGGAATGAGACAGCTCCATGATATCTTCCCGATCAAAGGGGGTGATGAAGGAGTGATTGATCTGGTCCATAACCTCGGCCAATATCTGATCACCACGGTCTTCCACCTTGTTGATGCGTTCCAGATTGGCATTTTTGTCGCTGCGTTCCACAAAATACCCCTTTAAGATTTGCGTGGCCTCGCAGATCGCCGCTGCCTGTTCCTCAAAATAACCGAAGAATTTCATTTCCTGGGGCTTGAACTTGAATGCCAAGATAATGTCCCCCCATAATAATCTTTACCCGCTTATTATAACAATAAGTCGACCTGCAAGTTGAGCCTTTTTGATAGATTTTTACAAATTAGCCCGTCTTTTTCATAGCATTTAGAGTGTAACTGTTGTGCTCCCGAGCGCAGCGGGAAATCCCGGTTTGGACAAGAGTCTTTACTGTGCTAAGCTGACATTGCAGAATGCTGGAAAGTAAAAGCCAGAAATTATGCACAAAATAGTCGGCGGGCCTGGTCGAGGACATAGAAAGAACCGGTTATCACAATATAATCGCCCCCGGTGACTACCGTCACAGCCCGTTTGACCGCTAACTCTATGCTCTCCACGATTTCCACCTGGATTTGGGGAAAATCGCGGCGCCATACTAGTTCAACCTCCTGCCAGGCCTCACTTCTGGAACCCTGCGGTCGAGTGACCACCACCACCCGAGTGTTTTCCGCCAGGGGCGCCAATACCCCGGCCCGTTCCTTATCGTCCAGCAGTCCCAGTACCAGCACCTTAGCACGCCCCGGCAGCAAATCATGCAGAGACTCGGCCAGAGCCCGGGCTCCCTGCGGGTTATGGGCGGCATCTGCAATCACCAGAGGTGATTGGCAAACCACCTCCAAACGGCCAGGGTTGCTCACGCCCGCCAAGGCCGAACGAATGCTGTTGGTATCTATCTCCAATTCTTGATCCCTCAGTACCAGCAAAGCCCGCAGGGCAACCGCCAGGTTGTGCCGCTGATAGGTGCCAGGCATAGTGTAGGTGACTCCTTTTAACTGCAGGGCCGGTCCCTCCAGGTCCACCTCTTGGGATAACAAAGAAGCCGGCCTGGATGGGATAACCTTAATGTCGCTGCTGTGGAACAAAGGCGCCTGCATGGCCTGCGCTTGTTGGCTAATGACCTTATAGGCTTCGATATCCATAGGCCCTATCACCACTGGTACCCGGGGTTTGATTATACCTGCTTTGTTGGCGGCTATTTCACCCATGGTATCTCCCAGAAAAGCCGTATGGTCAAAATCAACCCCAGTTATCACCGCTACTCTGGGAGTAATCACATTGGTAGAATCGTAGGTACCCCCCATGCCAACCTCCATTACCGCCAAATCGACCTGCTCCAGTTGGAAATAACGGAAGGCGGCGGCGGTCAGAACCTCGAACTCGGTAGGATGCTCCTCTCCCCTATCCAGCATGACCCGGATGTGGTCATCAATCTCGTCCAGAATGGCCCAGAATTTGGTGGCGCCGATCTCAACTCCATCAATGGTAATCCTTTCTAGATAGGAATGCAAATGGGGCGAAACAAATCGCCCCACTTTATAGCCAGCCCTATTCAATACCTCGGCAATTATCAACGCGGTCGAACCCTTGCCGTTGGTTCCGGCAATGTGCAC
>JAKJCH010000064.1:0-1917 GCA_022706565.1 Bacillota bacterium
ATGGGGACGGCCAATAAGCTGCCCCTCAGCGCAATGTTTAACTTGTTCCATGGTGATATTTACGCCTAGCTGGTTGAGTTTGGCCACTATCTTTTCCGCCCGGTTCCAACGCTCCCTTCTTATATAGGCTAGTCGTTCCGCCATCCGGCCGTCCCGATCGGCAATGAAGTAGCCCAGGATATGCACCTCATCATCCCCATAATCGGTATTCAATTCAATTCCGGGGATGAAATCCAGTTTGATCTGTTCGGTTTGGATAAAGGTCTGAGCCGGCTTGATTCCATCCAGGGTGTCATGATCAGTTATGGCCAGACCAGTCAGTCCGCTTTGAAGCGCCCGCACAATAACCTCAGCCGGTGTCAGCACCCCGTCGGAAGCGGTGGTATGTACATGCAGGTCGTACATGGAAATCCTCCTTATTCAGCTGCTCTGAGTAGGTAAAACTGCGGTTATGACGCGCATAGCATTTGTGCCGAGAATCATTTCGATTTCACGGCGCGAAAATCCTTTGTCGGCCAGTAAATCCGGCATCCTGGCATACTGTCCAACCTCTCCAAGGACCATGTCATCAGCACCGTCAAAATCCGAACCCAAGCCTACATATTCTACCCCGATCAGGTCAGCGATGTAGGCAATATGGTCCAGCATATCGCCAACCGTTGCGTTGCCGTCTTCCTTGACGAAATCGCTAACCTGGGTTATGCCTACCACTCCTCCCTTTTGAGCCAGGGCTTTAAGCTGGGCGTCATCCAGATTTCGCCAGTGCGGGCAGAGGGAACGGGCGTTGGCGTGAGTGACCAGAACTGGTCGGGCGTACGCTTCCAAGGCCTGGTAATAAGAGGGGACGGAAATATGGGCCAAGTCCAGAAGAATTCCCAACCGGTCCATTTCTTTCAGCGTCTCCCGCCCCTTGAGGCTTAGTCCCCCGGCGCTGATCCCTTCCCCACCCCCATCTGCCAACAGATTACGGTCATTCCAGGTCAATCCCATGCTGCGCAAACCGCTTCGCTGCAAGACTCTCAAGATTTCCAGATCGCCGCCCAGGCATTCAGCACCCTCCAGATGCAGAAGGCAACCTATTTTATTCTGGTCTTTAAGGTTGCTCAGGTCATCGCTATTGAGTATTGGTTGAAGGTGGGAGCGGTTATCTTCGACCTCCATCCAGAAGCGATCCAATTGTTTTAAAATCTCGCGTAAACAGGTGTTGCTTTCGGCAGGTCGGGTAAACAAGGCAAAAAACTGCAGTCCGATGCCGGCGGCTTGAGCCCTCTGGATATCGTACTGGGATGAGTTGGACCACAAAGCCGCCCCGGTCTTACATAGGTGGGAAATCGTATCACAATGCAAATCTACGATATTCATAATTATCCTCCCTTGGATATTTAGTATTGGCTGAGGGATATGCAAAAAACCTGCTTCAGGAGCAGGTTTTACTTCACATCGGTATTTATTATGATAGGGAGCAGCTGTTTACCTCGGTTCTACGATCAGCTTGATGGCAGTTCTTTCTTCGTTATCGATAACGATGTCGGTAAACGCTGGGATGCATATCAGGTCCATACCGCTGGGCGCCACGAATCCGCGTGCTATGGCAATGGCTTTAATGGACTGGTTGATCGCACCCGCCCCGATGGCTTGGATCTCAGCAGCACCTTTTTCCCGGAGCACTCCAGCTAAGGCACCGGCAACCGAATTAGGACTTGATTTAGCTGAAACTTTTAATACTTCCACGTATTAGCCTCCCTCATTGATAAATACGATTTTACAACGTAGATTGAAAAGGTTGCTATATAGAAGTATATTCTAAATCTATTCACTAATTCCTTCTTTTTCAATTAACCTAATGGTAAATTTTCATTATAATGGGATTCCAACTCGTTTATTCCATTGTCATAGAGAATCTTTCAATACTGACAG
>JAKJCH010000064.1:1980-8838 GCA_022706565.1 Bacillota bacterium
ATCGGACCGGTCATGCCCAAGTCGGTTATATAGGCAGTACCGTTTGGCAGAATTCTCTCGTCCGCGGTTTGTATATGAGTGTGCGTGCCCAAGACTGCTGAAACCTGGCCGTCAAAACAGTATCCAAGGGCCAATTTTTCCGAAGTGGCCTCGGCATGTACATCCACGATGATATAGTCGGCGGAGCCGCCCAGATCTTTCAATATGTCACGGATCGCCTGAAACGGGCAGTCCAGGGGGGGCAGGAACATGCGGCCGGAGACATTGATTACGGCGATATTCTTACTAAACCCGGCTTTGTAGACATGATAGCCTTGCCCGGGGCAAGGGCTGGGATAGTTAGCCGGCCGTATCAAACGGGGTTCATCGTCAATAAAAGTAAATATGTTTTTGTTATCCCATACATGATTGCCCATGGTCAGCACATCGATGCCGGCACTCAGTAGTTCTTCCTTGACATCATTGGTAAGACCTCGACCGCCGGCTGCATTTTCAGCATTGCAAATAGTAAAATCGATATTCTTGCCCTGCTGCAACCGTGACAACAGGGTCTTGATAGCAGTTCGTCCCGGCCGGCCCACCACATCTCCGATAACTAGTATATTCAATTGTTCAGTCCCTCCAGTGTCAGCGATTGAATACGAAAACCCGTCCCTTGTCACGGTAGACGAAGAAGTTCCGAAAAGATTCCTGTCCTGATTTGATCTTATTGACGACTTGAGTTTTCTCTTCCTCGTTAAGCAAAGCGGCTGTTACCATATCATTATCGTCCCTAATCAGCCAGGATGCAAACTCTTGCCGCACCAATCCAATGAAAAGTCCTATTTCTTCCTCGGCCAGGGTCCGGCTATCGCGATACAGTCGCAGTATGGTAATGCCAGCGTGCTGGATGGACTTCAGGCTAATATGTATCGGATTTAGGTTTCTCATCCGGTAGAAAAGAGCCATGCTTTGGCGGCATGCATCAATAAAGTTGTTGCCCTGCGCCTCCTCTAAATTGGTGTTCAATGCAACCTCTATCTTGATGATATCCCGCACAGAATCAAATTTCACCGCACTCAATTCAGTATAACGTAAAAAAGCCGATATCAGCGCGTCTAGACTAGACCCATTATCCATATAGCATATCTTCCCCTTTACTAAAATAACATAGGAATTCCGGATGAACGGGGGTTTTTCCTGCTTGCTTGGTCATGTAAATTCAACCATATCAGGAAGACGGCTAATGGATGCAACCGTCCTGGTACGAAAAGAGCCCCGTCGAGACTCTATAATCATCAAAAGCCCGTTGATGAGTATAGCACACTCTTCAACGGGCTGGGTATCTAATATTAGGTTGGTTTGGTGCTATTTGGCCAGTTCTACAGATCTGGTTTCCCTGATTACCATGACCTTTATTTGCCCGGGGTAATCCAGTTCTTGTTCAATCTGGCGGGCTATATTCTTAACCAGAGTAATCGTGCCCAAATCATCGATTTGCTCAGGTTTGACGATGATCCTGATTTCTCGTCCAGCCTGAATTGCGTACGACTTGTCAACACCTTCGAAGCTGTTGGCCAGGTTTTCCAATTTCTCTAACCTTTTGATGTAAGACTCTAGGGTCTCCCGGCGGGCTCCCGGTCGAGATGCGGAGATAGCATCGGCCGCCTGCACAAGTATGGCTTCGATAGTCTGTGGTTCCACATCACCATGGTGGGCTTCGATGCCATGAACTACCTCCTTGGATTCACGGTATTTCTTGGCAAGATCGACTCCAATCTCGACATGAGGTCCTACCACCTCGTGGTCTACCGCTTTGCCGATATCGTGCAGCAATCCAGCCCGCTTGGCCAGCGCTATGTCCACATCCAATTCGGCGGCCATGATTCCGGCCAGGTGTGAAACCTCGATAGAGTGCTTCAATACGTTCTGTCCGTAACTGGTCCGGTATTTAAGGCGTCCCAAGAGCCTAATCAACTCCGGATGCAGTCCGTGTACCCCAACATCAAAGGCGGCCTGTTCACCCAGTTCTCTCAATTGTTGATCGATCTGATTCTTGGATTTCTCGATCATCTCTTCGATACGAGCGGGATGGATCCTGCCATCGGATACCAGGCTTTCCAGGGCAACCCGGGCTATTTCGCGCCGCACCGGATCGAACGACGAGAGAATAACTGCTTCAGGCGTGTCATCAATGATCAGGTCGACTCCCGATAGAGTCTCGAATGTCCGGATATTGCGCCCTTCGCGCCCTATTATCCGTCCTTTCATCTCATCATTGGGCAGGGCGACCACCGAAACGGTAGTCTCCGATACCACGTCTGCCGCGCACTTTTGAATAGCCAGGGAGACAATGTTTTTGGCCTTTTTGTCCGCCTCTTCCTTGGCCTCGTTTTCTAGACTTCTGATCATTACAGCAGTTTCCTGCCGGATCTCATTTTCTACATTAGCCAGCAGCAACTCCTTGGCTGCCTCGCTGGTCAGTCCCGACAGCCGTTCCAATTCCTTCAACTGCTGGGTCAAGACCATTTTAATATCCTGCTGCGATTTATCAACATCCTTTTCCTTTTGCAACAGGATCTGTTCTTTCTTTTCAATACTCTCGGTTTTCTTGTCCACTAATTCTTCTTTTTGCAGGACTCTTCTTTCCAAGCGGTCAAGATCTCTGCGTCTGTCCCTCAGGTCTTTTTCCGCTTCCTGACGACTCTGGTGGATTTCATCTTTGGCTTCCAATAATAGTTCTTTCTTTCTGGCTTCACCTTCCTTGGCTGCCTCCTCAACGATGCGGGCAGCCTGTTCCTCGGCTAATCCCAGTTTGCTCTCGGCAATGTTTTTACGTCCCAGGTAGCCAATGAGCAAACCGATAACTAAAGCCAGAATTATGAATACAAATACTTCCGGATTGTTTATCTTATTCACCTCCTTGCTAAATAATTGTCTGATTGTTACCGATAAAGGCTTTGCATAAGAAAAGCCGAGCTTGAACCCGGCTTAAAAATTATCTCGCTATTTCCAGTTATCGTCTTTAGCTCCGGCGTCTCCCCCAGCTCAGAAATCCGCTGCACCATTGCTCTATTTAACGATAAACCTATTCTTAACCAAATGCATATTATGAATGTCTATATTCAATCAAAAACAAGCATATATTCACTGCCCTACGACAGTCAAATTCTATTGCATACCGGTTATGAAAAAATATATGTCAAAATCCATATCTGGCTAAGCAGCGAGACATCTTTTCAGAGCCTTATAAAGATTTTAGACAGTTTGGTGAATAGTGTCAAGCCTCATTATCAGCGGGATTGCCGTTTTTCGCAGCTATTTTGGCCTTGATTCTCTCCACGCAGGTATTGTAGATCTCCGGGTTGTTACGGAGATATTCCTTGGCATTCTCTCGCCCCTGTCCCATTCTCTCTCCCTCAAAGGCATACCAAGATCCGCTCTTTTGAATAATATCGAGATCGGTACCCATATCCAGTACGTCTCCTTCCCTGGAAATACCGGTACCGTACATGATATCGAATTCCGTAGTTTTAAATGGAGGTGCGACTTTGTTTTTTACCACCTTGACCTTGGTGCGGCTGCCTACCTGCTCAGTGCCTTGTTTTATAGCTTCGCCCTTTCTGACCTCTAAGCGCAGGGAAGAGTAGAATTTCAAGGCTCTTCCCCCAGTGGTGGTCTCTGGATTCCCATAAACGATACCGATCTTTTCCCGAATTTGATTGATAAATATTACTACCGCATTGGACTTGCTTATATGGGACGTCAGTTTCCGCAGTGCCTGTGACATCAAGCGGGCCTGTAAACCCACATGGCTGTCACCCATTTCACCTTCTATCTCAGCCCGCGGCACGAGAGCTGCCACTGAGTCTATAACCACCACATCGATAGCCGCGCTCCGGACCAAGGCCTCAGCTATCTCCAAAGCCTGCTCCCCGTTATCCGGTTGAGAAACCAGCAGGTTGTTGATATCAACCCCCAACCGACGTGCATAAAGTGGGTCCAGCGCATGTTCAGCGTCGATAAAGGCCGCCATCCCACCCTCCTTCTGGGCTTGGGCGATTGCATGCAAAGCGACGGTGGTCTTTCCGGATGACTCTGGGCCATATATCTCCACCACCCGGCCTCTGGGAAAGCCGCCTACGCCCAGGGCCATGTCCAGCGAGATGCATCCGGTGGATATGACATCAACATTCATAGCCGTATTCTCACCCAGCTTCATTATCGATCCTTTACCGAATTGTCTCTCGATGGTCTTGATGGTATTGTTAAGTGCATCAGCTTTGTCTTGTGTGAGCTCCTTCGCTTCCATCCCTATTGCCTCCTCAAACATATGTTCGATTTTGTTGATTATAAGCAACCCTATGTTTAATGTCAATACAAATTTATCCTTTTAGGTCAAAAGACCCCAATTCAAAATACTTTGGTCCTGATCGGGATAGTTCACTCATCATCAACTGGAACCGGTCCACTTTGAATCCAATCAGTTTGTCGCGAGTTTCCAGCTGCTCTATGGATTTCTGCATCTCTTTCAAGTTGTCCTCTGTCCGGATTCTTCCTAGAGTTAGGTGAAAACGGTGATCTCTTTCCGGTTCAAAACCCAGTTCACCAAGATAAGCATCAACCCGTTCCCCTAGAAAGGCAGCCTTGTCCAGTTCCCCTTTGATACCCAGCCATATCACCCTCGGGCGCCGGCTGTTGGGGAAATAGCCCAGCCCTCCGGCCGAAAGGTAAAAGGGAGGCACCGCTTCGCCGGTTAGGACCAGCTGTTTTTTTAAGCGGGGCAGATCCGCACTATTCACCTCACCGAGAAATTTAACCGTTAAATGGTAATTGTCGTATTCGACCCATTTAATATCGGGCCGGCTGCGGCCCAGATAGTTCCTGAGCATACGGGCATGTTGCTTGACACTATCGGGAACGGCAATGGCCACAAACAGCCTCATTGTTTTCCTCCTCCTGCTGGCCCTTGGTTGTACTCCAAATGGCGGCGCAGCAAATCAAGAGCCGACTTGGCTGAGATGATGCGGATCAGCTCGCGATCGGGCAAGCCCAGCCGTAATTCTCTAATCTTACACCCACCGTCATATGCCAAAGCCAGATAGACCAGACCCACCGGCTTTTCCGGAGAACCGCCCTCCGGCCCGGCAATACCGGTTATCGCCAGAGCAAAATCGACTCCCGATTTGTGCCGCAAGCCCTCGGCCATTTCCCGGGCCGTCTCCGGACTGACCGCTCCATGTTGGGTCAGGGTATCATTATCAACTCCCAAATACACTTGTTTGGCAGAGTTGCTGTACGATATGGCCCCACCCCAGAAATACCTGGAACTGCCCGGCAGATCGGTTATCATTTTCCCCAGCAATCCGCCCGTGCATGATTCGGCCACCGCCAGGCTGGATTCCTGTTGCAGCAGCAGGCGGGCCGTTTTGGCCGTCAAAGTGTCGTCATCCAGAGCAAACACATTTTTCCCCAGACGTTCCCGCATCAATCCAGTCAGGTATTCCAAACGGCTGCCTGGATTGGGATCCTGGGTTCCAGACCGGAGTGATAGTTTGACCTGGATCTCGCCATCAACCGCCAATAAGGCAGAGGTTATTCCCTCCTGATCACTCAGCAAATCGTCCAGCAATTCCTCTACCTGGGATTCGCCTAAACCCAGTATCTTTATGGTTCTCCGTAAAGCCTGATTTTCGAGGCCACAATCCAGTTTCAACTGAGGTTCAACCTGATCGGCAAACATTTTAGTCATCTCTCTTGGCGGACCAGGCATGAGGATCAGGATTTTACCGTTTTTCCGGAGATACATTCCCGGGGCTGTTCCCACTTTATTTTCCAGAACCGTTGCTTCAGCGGGAAACATGGCCTGACGCAGGTTGATCTCCGGCATAGGCCGATGACGGGCCTCGAAGTAGTCACGCAAGCGCTGCTCTTCTTCGGGTCGCGGCTCCAGTTGGCAGTCCATAATTTCACAGGCTACTATTTTGGTCAGGTCATCGAAGGTAGGACCTAGTCCGCCGGTGCTGATTACAACGTCAGCAGTGGCGATCGCCGACCGGAAGGTCATTTCCAGTGAAGCCCTATCATCCCCTACCGTGCTTTTGCCCACTATCTGCAGTCCCAAATCTATCAATCGGGCGGTTAAAAAAGCGGCATTGCTGTCAGCAATCGCTCCCGATAGTAATTCGTACCCGGTGGAAATCAAGTAAACGCGGTTCATGGTTGGTTTCACCCCTGATGCAATATTTCACAAGTCTTCTATATTATAAGCAATTTCTGTATGGGTATTGCCAAAACTATACTACATAGGCGAACGAGGAGGAATCAATGGGGCGGCCGGATTAGCCCAAGATTCCTGAACAGGTGGGGTGGAAGGTATTGCGGTGCAGGATAGAAGGAAACAGACTTAGCTCCAAAAGCGAACAGTATATGAGGTTAAAAGGTAATTTTGTTCTTGAGGAAATACTCGATACCTGATGCCAAAGTAATGATGACAGCCAGATACATGATCCACTGGCCCAGTTGCAATTGAGCTAGTGGATAAAAAAGTTGTTCGAGCATAATGACCATTACCGCCGTGACCTGAGAGATAGTCTTCAGCTTGCCCATTTTGGAAGCCGGGATTATAACCCCTTCCTCGGCTTTGACCACCCGCAAGCCGGTTACCGCGAATTCACGGCCGATTATCACAATGGCTATCCAGCCCGACAATTTGCCCAGCTCTACCAGGCTGATCAAGGCAGCTGTGATTAGAAGCTTGTCAGCCACGGGATCGAGGATGGCACCGAGTTTGGTGGTCTGCTTCCAGCGGCGGGCCAGATAACCGTCCAGGCTGTCGGTCAACGCTGCAAACAGGAATATGCCCGCTGCCAGGGACCC
>JAKJCH010000065.1:0-6093 GCA_022706565.1 Bacillota bacterium
TTTCCTTTTTCATGCGGCTGATGATTCCCTCTACCTGACCGACAAACCCATATAATATGCCTACCTGCATGCTCATAACGGTGTTCTTGCCGATAACACTTTTGGGCACGCTCAATTCCACCCGCGGCAGCTTGGAGGCCCGGTTAACCAAGGCTTCGGTGGAAATCTTAATACCCGGTGCGATCGCACCGCCCAGATACTCCCCCGCCAAACTTATCACGCAAAAGGTGGTTGCAGTGCCGAAATCAACTATGATTAACGGCCCGCCATATTTATTGTACGCCGCTACCGCGTTTACAACCCGGTCGGCTCCTACTTCACGGGGATTATCATATTTTATGGCCAGCCCGTTCTTTACTCCCGGCCCCACTACCAAAGGTTTACAGCAAAAATAACGTTCGCTCATGGCATCCAGTTCCATCATCAATGTAGGTACCACGGAAGAAATTACTACCCCTGATACGGACTTCATTGACAGTCCTTCATAATCGAACAGAGAAGCCATCATTATTCCATACTCGTCACTGGTTTTCTGGGTATCGGTCCTGATTCGCCAATGAGTTAATAATTTTTCTTTATCGTACACCCCGATTACAGTGTTGGTATTGCCCACATCGAATACCGTGATCATGGCCATCCCTCCGCCACAAAATTTTTAATGCCGGATCAGTCCGCATCCACCAAATCCAAACTTATGTCCAGGCTGGTGGCACTATGGGTCAATGCTCCCATGGATATAAAATCGATTCCAGTGCGCGCTACCTCCACTATGTTGCTCTCATTTATTCCACCTGAGGCTTCCAGCAGTGCCCTTGCTTCGACTATACTCACCGCTTCGGCCATCTCCTCCACACCCATGTTGTCAAGCATTATAATATCCGCCCCTGCGTCAACCGCTTCCCTCAACTGGGCCAGATTCTCGACCTCCACCTCTATCTTCACGGTATGAGGGACCTTTTGCCGAGCCATCGCCACGGCTTCCCTGATATTCCCTACCGCCTGGATATGATTGTCCTTGATCATTACCCCATCAAAGAGCCCAAACCGATGATTGCGGGCTCCCCCTATGCTCACTGCATATTTTTCCAACACCCTTAATCCCGGCGTAGTCTTACGGGTGTCTACCAACTGGGCTTTGCTATCCTTAATCAGCTCCACTACCCTGCGAGTTTTGGTAGCAATGCCGGATAATCTTTGCAGGAAATTAAGGGCGGTGCGCTCACCCGTCAGGAGCGCCCTGGTCTGTCCTTGTACTACGGCAATCACTTCACGGGGCAGGACAACTTCTCCGTCGTTCTTAAATACTTCGAATGTGATTTCGGAATCCAGTTGGCGGAAGACTGCCTCGCTCACCTGTATTCCTGCCACCACGCCAGGGCTTTTGGCTATGAATAGTCCCCTGGATATCTGTCCGGCAGGAATGAGGCTTTGGGTGGTAATATCCCCATAACCGATATCTTCTTCCAATGCTCTTTTGATAAGACTCTCCAGGCCTGGGTATATCATATCATGCCTCCTGTAAAAACCATTGCTCCCAACTCCGGCTAGGGTGGTCGTTTACTCTTGAGCCATTGCCCCCAATTAGCAAATACCTACATTAAAGGTTGACAAAACTCACATGTTTTATCCAATTAAGATCATCCCGCTCAGGATAATCTGACCGAAAATGACCTCCCCGGCTTTCCCGGCGCCACAGCGCCGCCTGGATGACCACCCGGGCAACCGTAAGCATATTGACCATCTCCATGTAGGCCAGGGGATCATCTCCCCGGGTCAAGTGTCGATAAAGATGTTCTATTTTCGCTCCCGCTTCTTTCAAACCATTTTGTTCCCTGATGATGCCCACCTTGTTCCACATGGTGGCCTGCATCTCGTGCTTGGCATCGGCGGGACTGATGCCTTCCGCAGGAGGATCAAGGACCCAGGCATGATCAAAGTTGCGATAGATTTCTTCCTGATTGATCTGCCGGTGATACAAAATCTCCCCGGCGTTATCCACAATCCGTGCACCGAAAACAATTCCTTCCAGCAAGGAGTTGCTGGCCAAGCGGTTGGCGCCATGCACTCCCGTACAGGCAGCTTCACCGCAGGCGTAAAGCCCCGTTATGCCAGTCTCGCCGCGCGTATTGGTTTTAATTCCGCCCATCGTATAATGAGCCCCCGGCGAAACTGGAACCATCTCCTTTTCCAGGTCTATGCCTCGGGCCAAACAGGTGCGGTAGATATTAGGGAAGCGATCCCGGGCCGAAGGAATGTCTCGCATGTCAAGATAGACGTATTCACTGCCGGTAGCGGTGCATTCGCTTAGAATAGCCCGTGAGACCACATCCCGGGGAGCCAGTTCCAGCATGGAAGAGTACTTGCCCATAAACCTCTCGCCGCGGGTGTTATAGAGTCTGCCTCCTTCACCGCGGACCGACTCGGATATTAAAAACCGCTGGGTTTCGTAACCGAAGAGCACAGTGGGATGAAACTGAATGAATTCCAAGTCGGTCAATTCAGCCCCCATCCGGAAGGCTGCCGCCATGCCATCGGCGGTGGCTATGTCCGGGTTGGTGGTATTCTGGTACAGTTGCCCGGCCCCACCGGTGGCTATGATTGTACATCGCGCAATGTAGACCGACTGCTGGCCGGTGATAGTGTTATATACCAAGGCTCCGTGACACGTTCGTGAACTATCATTGCCCAGCAAGTCGACTAGGTAATGATACTCCTGGATATCGATATTGTCCTTTTCAACACATTTATTGACCAGGGCTACCCGTATCGCCTCACCAGTGGCGTCGGCAGCGTGCAGGATGCGCGCTCGGCCATGCGCCCCTTCGCGGGTAAAGGAGATGTTGCCGTCCTTCATATCAAAACAAGCCCCTATCTCCATTAGTTCCCTAACCCGGGCCGGTCCCTCACTGACCAGTACATTCACGGCAGCAACATCACACAATCCGGCTCCAGCCTCCAACGTGTCCTCCAGGTGCAGAAACGGAGAATCCTCTTCGTGCACCGCTGCCGCAATGCCCCCCTGGGCAAGTCCGGTATTGGAGTCTTTGAGGGTTTTCTTGGTCAATACCACTACCCGGCCATGTTCGGACGCCTTCAATGCCGTAAAAAGTCCGGCAATACCGCTGCCCACGATTAGAAAATCAGTGAAGAATAGGGGAGCTCGTGACTCCAACTCCCCTATATATCTAGTGGTAATCATTTTTCACCTTCATTGCCCATAATGAATGGTCATGGCACATTCTTACCTTTTCCCGGCTGGACATTTCCATGATAAACAATTCGGTATGATGTAACCTTTACCCATTATATATGGTTATTCGTATTTACCTTCACACATCCGCTTAATATTATTCTTCTCACCCACAAACACTAATTTGGGCTGGTGGGTCAGGCTCTCTTCATCATTCATGATAGTAAAACTTAGTATAATGATTACGTCCCCGCGCATTGCCAGCCGGGCAGCTGCCCCGTTTAGACAGATTATACCAGATCCTCGTGCACCTTCAATAACATATGTCTCAAACCGGGCACCATTATTGTTATTGACTATCGTCACTTTTTCATTTTCTATGATATCCGCCGCATCCATTAAGTCCTTGTCTATGGTGATGCTGCCCACGTAATTGAGATCGGCTTCGGTCACTATCGCCCGGTGAATTTTGGATTTCAGCATATAACGCATCATATTACTGCACCTCCACAATCAGGTTATCGATCAATCTGGTGGTTCCGAACCTGACGGCCAGAGCGATCAGCACACTTCCATCGATCTCTTTCACGTCCGCCAGGGTAGTGGCGTCATATATTTCGGCATAGTCGACATTTGCTTCGGGACTGGTACCGATGGTTGCCTGCAACAGGTTCCTAACCCTGTCAGTGTCCCTTTCTCCAGCCATGATGGCCTCCCGGGCTTTCTGCAGGGATTGGTTCAAGACCAAAGCTTGGCTCCTCTGGTCGGGATTCAGGTAAACGTTGCGGGAACTCATGGCCAGTCCGTCTGCTTCGCGGATTATAGGCACCCTGATTATCTGCAGGGGAAAGTTCAACTCCTTGACCATCTTTTCAATAACCATGGCCTGCTGAGCATCCTTCTGACCAAAAAACGCTAAATCCGGCAGGCATATGTTGAACAATTTGCTGACCACCGTGGTCACCCCCCGGAAATGGCCGGGGCGGGAAAGCTTCTCGGTAATTTCACCAGTGACTTCGACATAGCTACCATACCCAACCGGATACATCTCCCGGACGGAAGGAGCAAACAAGGCATCAACCCCGGCCTGTTCCAGTAGATTACTATCCCTGCGCAAATCACGGGGATAATCTTCAAAGTCCTCTCCCACCCCGAATTGGATCGGGTTTACAAAAATGGATACTACTACGATATCACAACGTGAACGAGCTTCTGCAGCCAGGGCCAGATGCCCGGCATGCAGGTATCCCATCGTCGGTACCAGGCCGATGCTTTTACCTTGTCTCTTCTGGTCCCGGCACCAATTTTGTATATCATTAATCGTGTTAAATGTCTGCATATTGCCCCCCTGCCCCTAATACAATCTTTCCAGAACATCATCTTTTATTGTGTAACTGTGTTCTGGACCCGGAAAGGTTCCCTCTTCGACTTCGCTTTTGTAATCTCGCAGCGCTTCCAATATGGCGGGACCCAAATCAGCAAACCGTTTTACGAATTTTGGGATATGTCCCTGGTTAATCCCCAACATATCGTTAATGACCAAGACCTGGCCATCGCAATCCTTTCCTGCACCAATTCCAATCGTAGGTACCGTGGCCGCTGCAGTGATCTTAGCTGCCAGCGGGCCGGGAACCCCCTCGAGAACTATTGAAAAGACGCCAGCTTCTTCCAAAAGCTTGGCATCCCTTATCAGCTTGCGGGCAGTCTCCAGATCTTTGCCCTGAACCTTAAAACCCCCAAATTGGTTGACCGATTGGGGGGTGAGGCCGATGTGGCCCACAATGGGTATTTCCGCGTTGAGGATGGCTTGCACGACGGGAAGTCTCTCCTCGCCGCCTTCCAATTTTACTGCCTGGGCTCCGCCTTCCTGGATCAAGCGCCCGGCGTTACGTACAGCCTCTTCAATCGAAATATGATAGGACAAAAAGGGCATGTCGGCAACAACCATGGCATGCTTGGAGCCCCTTACCACTGCCCGGGTATGATGCACCATATCGTCCATTGTAACCGCAAGTGTGTTTTCATACCCCAACTGGACATTACCTACCGAATCCCCTACCAATATCATGTCTATCCCGGCCTGGTCCACCAGGACCGCCATACCATAATCGTAGGCCGTCAACATGGTAATCTTCTCATTTTTTGCCTTTTTATCCCGTATTGTAGCAGTAGTAACTCTAGCCACAATCTGATCCCCCTCTGCAATTCTTTTGGTTCTATTCTTCATCCCCATTAGCATTGGGACCGAGCAAATCGCGAAATTCAGCCATTCTGGCTTCATCTATAGTGCCTTTGGACCTGGCGATGGGAGCGGTGTAGAATCCCAGTACCCGATATAATTCAACCATGTCCCCAGCTAAATCGCGCATGCATTCGAGGTGCTTGGCCACCGTAGCAACATCACCCCGGGCGATTGGACCGGTTAGGGCGGCGTGCCCCGCACCAAGGGCATCAACGCCCGGCTTGACTGACCGGCGGGAATACCGGATGCTTCCAATAATCTTGCCCCCAGGTCGATCAATGTCACCAGGTAGTTGGACACCACGCAAGCCCCGGCGTGATACAGCGGTTTGCCCTCCTCGGGGATAAAAAAATATTCGCCGCCCAAGGCCTCCACCAGTTCAATCGCGGTTTCGTAGGCTGCCTCATCCCCTTGTATGCTAAAAACCGAACCAGGCAGACTTTCTATGGCTCCCATCAGGCTCGCAAATGATTGTAAGGGGTGAACCGATAGCACCTGAGCTTTAAACTCCCTGGCTGGGGCCAATATCTCCGCTGAATGAGCCCCACTCATATAAATAACGATCTGCCCATTTCGAAACGCACCGCTATCGGCTAAGACTGCCGCTATTTGACCAATAGCACTGTCATTGACGGTAATGAACAGTATCTCAGCAGAACAG
>JAKJCH010000065.1:6103-8438 GCA_022706565.1 Bacillota bacterium
AAACCCCGGCTATCTCATATCCCCGGCGGTTAAGAATCACCCCAACAGCGGTGCCAACCACTCCTGTCCCGATAATACCTATCTGCTTGGTCAAGATATCCCTCCTCACTTAAAAAAAGGGACGCAAAAATCTTCGACCCTCCCTGTCATTCCCCGTCTCGTTCTCCAAAGAGATACAAGCAGTTCCTCAACAGGGGCGTCGAGGACATCCGATTTCTTTAAAGTTTTCGTAAGTCGCCCGTATCAGCGCTTTTTGTTAACCTTAGCAATACCTCCCCTATCTTCGATCCATCCGGAAAAACCAGTTCAGAATCAATTTCCGCGAGCGGGATCAGGACGAACAGCCGTTGTATCAGGTATGGGTGAGGAACCTTCAATTCCTCTAGATCGATGGTCTCCCTACCGTACAGGAGAACATCCAGGTCTATATTCCGGGGACCCCAGTGTACTTCTCTCCGGCGTCCCAATTTAATTTCAATTGCTTGCAGTTGGTGCAGTAATTCCAGGGGGCGTAATTCGGTTTCTATCTCAATGACCTGGTTGATAAAATCATCCTGGTCTGTTTTGCCCCAAGGGGCGGTTTCATAAAGCGATGATTGCTTGCTTATTCTAACACCCTTAAGCCCTTCAATAAGAAAACGGGCCTGGGCCAGATTTGCTTTTTTGTCACCCACATTCGAGCCAAGCCCGATGTATGCTTTAGTATACATTTTTTCACCTATAAACTAGCACACTCGCGTCAAGGAGAGCAAGGTTTTATTCCCGGCTCCGAAATATTTTTACGGCAAAATATTCAAACTCGCCCGCCACCGGGGCTTCAGGCTTGTAAACCGTTACCTCTATAGCTTTCATCAGCGGAAATGAGCATAATAGGGCTTGGGCGATATTCTCTGCCAGAGTCTCAATAAGGGTGACGCGAGTAGCTGTCACTATTTCCTCCACTATTTTGAAGGCCTGGGCATAATCTATGGTGTCTTCAATCTGGTCGCTCTGTCCCGCTTTGGAGAGCTCTGCAAAAATCTCCAGATCCACCCGGAACTCCTGACCCTGCTGTGTCTCCTGTTCATACAGACCATGATAGGCTTTGAAGGTTAAGCCGCGGGCTATAATGCTATCCATTGGCCCTCCTAATCTCATCTGCAACCTGGACCGCCAGCTTGGTTTCCCTGACATCGTGCACCCGGAGAATACAGGCTCCATTCATGGCTGCCGAGACTGCCGCCGCCAGACTGCCTTCCAGGCGCCGTTCCACTTCTAGACCAAGGACCTCCCCGATGAAACCTTTGCGCGAAGCCCCGACCAGAATGGGCCGGCCCAGACTGCGAAAATCCTGCAGACGCCTGATTAAGGTAAGGTTTTGGGCGGTGGTTTTTCCAAATCCCAGGCCGGGATCGATGATCACCTGCTCCAAACTCACCCCACCCGCCTGGGCTCTGTCTACAGCCTGCTGCAATTCCATGATTACATCGTCCACCAGGTTAGCATACCCTTGGCCTGGTCTAACCTGCAGGCGATTGTGCATCAGCACCAGGCCGGCTTGCCATCGACCCACTACCTCTGCCAAGCTATCATCCATTTCCAAGGCGCCAATATCATTAATAATATGGGCTCCAGACTGTAAAGCTGCCTCCGCTACCCGAGCCCGGAAAGTGTCTATGGATAAAATCAAGTTCTGGCCCGCCAGGCTTTCTACCACCGGGAGAATCCGTTTCAATTCTTCTTCTACGTCCGCTATTTGGCAACCGGGCCGTGACGAAGCCCCCCCGATATCGATTATGTCAGCTCCCTCAGCAGTCATTTCCAAGGCATGCGCCACTGCCCGTTTGGTATCAAAAAAACGCCCTCCATCCGAAAAGGAGTCGGGCGTAACGTTCAGTATACCCATAATCTTGGTCTGTGATCCGAGTTCCAGGATGCGGCTATGGGCCAGTTTCATGTTCCATTGCCGGGTTTCCAGATTGGCCAGTATAGCCGTGATATCCTGGGCTACATCTTTCAAGCCAAAAGGCTGTTGGCGTAGTTTTTCCGTCAGTCGTTGAAATTGGCGCAATGTGCCCATAATCAATACATCGTGGGTCCCCTGACTCATTATCGCTTCTTTGGCAACTGCTGCCTCTCCCCCCTTGGAGAGCATCTCCTGCTTAATTATATTGGCAGCTCGATCGGAGATGTTTCTCAACTTGATACAACGCCAGACCCCCTTGGGAACCATATATTGCACCCCGGCTGGACTGGCGCCGATCTCCTCCAAGAATCGTTTAGCCTCCGACTGATTGGAAATCAGTGTTGCATAATTACCGTTCATCTCAACCCTCTAATGAATATGTTGGTGAGG
>JAKJCH010000065.1:8448-8820 GCA_022706565.1 Bacillota bacterium
TCATAGACTCAGATAGGGGTATCTAACTTTCAGGGGTAGTGTTCAATGGTGTGGATTGCATGATTTCTTCGAATTCATCAGCATCGATGGTTTCCTTTTCGATTAGTATAGATGCAACCAGGTGTAGCCGGTCCATATTGGTTCGCAGGATGGTCTCAGCCTTTTTATAGCTGTTTTCCATATACTGTTTGGCCTCTTTGTCGATCGCATAGGCCACCGCATCCGAATAGTTGCGGTCCCGACTGATGTCTCGGCCTAAAAAGACCTCTTCACTCTTATGTCCGTAGGTAAGCGGACCCAATTCCTCGCTCATGCCGTATTCGGTAATCATCTTGCGCAGGATGGCGCTGGCCCTTTCCAAATCGTTCTGGG
>JAKJCH010000066.1 GCA_022706565.1 Bacillota bacterium
GGGTGTCCGCTGCATTGGCAAAGGTCTCTTCCAGATCCCGGTCCTGAATCATCCGGTTGAGCAAGGCGATGCAGTCGGTCAGTAATCCCGCCTGCCACAATAATTCCGCCCCTTCCGCCAGGTTGTCCCACCGGGAGTCGCTATTGTCATTGTTGGGTTGGGAGTCTTGTTTGCGCTTCAACACCTTGGCGGCCTCTGCCAGCAACTCTATTTTATCGCCATGGATGGTCGGCCAGGGTTGGCTGATCCGCCCGCGGGCAGACTGATCCGCTATACCTCCGGACTTACCATCCTTTATTCGTTCCAGGTGCTCCTTAAGCATCCGGCGCAGGTCCCGGTTGCCGGTGCGGGCCATCAAATAGGTACACTGCTGGGCGTCCATAACCTTAATCAGTCTCATATATCGGGGTTGATAACCATCCTGGTACAGATGGATGAGAAATCCCAGCGAAGCCGCGGGGGGATGTTGTTTTTCTATGTAATTGGCCAAATAATCCATGAAACCAGTCACCACGCCCGGGTCTGAGTCCCGCAGAAGGGCGAGGACCGATTGATCGGCCAGGTTGTTGATCAAAATGGCAAAAAAAATATCCCGTTGCGGACCATAAAACAGGCTCCGCTGCAGAAACTCGTACTCGGTACGAGTGCCGATCTTTACTTCCTGCCACGCGTCGCTTCGCCTGAGTCGGCGGCGCAGCTGCAATTCCTCCTGCCAGCAGGCGAATACGTCCGGCTGTTCTGCCAGGGTAGAAAACGCTTTCATTATTGTCTTCATCTAATTAATCCTCGGTGGTAATTCCATAAAGATTACGGTTGAGCAGCCGGCACGCCTGGCTGGCCTTGCCCGGGTCGTTTTCTGTCAAGTAGACATAATAATATATTGATTTCTCTTTGTTGGTAAAAATACCTCCCAGGCAGTCGCCGGAAATCACTTCGACCCGGTCCTGGCTGGCCTTGGTCCCCCGCAGGTAACGCACACTCTGCAGCCGGCTGATGAAAGAGTAACCACCCAGCCGGTCAAAATGGGCCTTGAGCCCGGTCTCCTTTAAAGGATTGCCGCTTTCGAACTTCACCACCAGATCAGCTACCCGGGGGCGGGGCAGTTCTGCGGCCACACCAGTTTCGGACTGTAGATATTCCAGTGCCGGCAGGATGGTGGTATAAAGTACATCCAGGCCTTGCGCCGTACTGAGTTGATCATGCAGGTAAACCGGAAACATCGCCAAGTCTGGTGGCTGGGTGCGGAGATGGTCAATCAGGGCCGGATGGGCCAGCAGGTAGTCATACAGATCATCCGCGCCGTATTCGGAGCGGGGCAGGTGAATATGATAATACCGGTGCAAAATGGGGGCGTAACGCTCGTAAAACAATTCATAAGAGGGCAGCGAGGCTGAGCGCAGACGTTCAGCGTAGTGCCTTAGGTTGTCCATTTCTTCCTCATTTAAAAACTGGCCTCGGTACAGTCTGCGTAAAATCGCCCGCATTGGCTGCCTCCCGGTATATTTATTGATTGAATGTACTAAATTTATAACCCTGGGCCTTGAGATCGGTGATTATTCTTTCCAGGGCTTCGGTATTGCTCTTGGATACCGCATGCAACAGGATCACTGCGCCAGGGTGGATGTTGTCGATAACATGCTGGTAGGAGACGTCGGCTCCCGGCTGATTGCTCGGGTCCCAGTCCTGGAAGGCCATGCTCCAGAAGACGGTCCTATAGCCCAATTCATCTGTCCAACGCAGCGATCTAACCGAATAATTACCCATCGGTGGCCGCAGGTAACGGTCCAGTTGGGCACCGGTAAGCTCAGTATATCTTTGTTCCAGCCGGGCCAATTCCCGATTCAAGGTCTCCTGGGAAACCGTGCTCAGATCGGGATGGTTCCAGGTGTGGCTGCAAACCAGGTGGCCGGCCGCATGCATCCGTTTGACCAGATCCGGCTGGGTATCAATAAACTGGCCGGTAATAAAGAAAGCTGCTTTGACTCCGGTACGGTCGAGTATGTCGAGTATCGTGGAGGTGTAACCCAATTCATAACCATTGTCAAAAGTCAGGTAGATCTTATTGCTGTTGTTGGGCAGGGAATAGAAACCGTTATACTGCGACAGCAGCTGTACTGCCTCCTGGTTTACAGACGGAACCTGGTGCTTATTGTTCCGGGTGAACCACCAGGAGCGAGTCATGGTATCCGGAGAGGGAAGCTGAGGATCAGGTTTATTAGGAGTTGGCTGTGGGTTTGGCTCCGGCTCCGGGGTTGGTTCGGGAGCAGGTGCTGGGACAGGATCCACCGGTTCCACGATCTGGTTGCTCGGGGTGTTGTTGATCGGAGGTTGGGGCCGGGATGTGGATTTGCAGCCGGCTAGGCCGCCAAGTATAATCAGTATCAGGGCGATTGCAATCAGCTGGCATGATTTTTTCTTTACCGTAACCTCCTGGTTGGTGCTAAGCAGCCAATAAAAAACATTATTCGGCATAATTATAACTCATATACTAATTTTAGACTCGCAGCTTGCATCTTAGCCATAGCATTTGTTGGTACCGGAAGGCCGGATTAGACCTTGAGCGGGGCGTTATTGACCATGAAGACGGGCGCACATTTTTGTAAAAATAATAAGGATACGATCCGTATAATGGTCTTTCCGGTGCTGGGCTTGTTGTTACTGGCGGTGATTGGGGCGGCCAATCCCCATCTGCTGGTCAGCCGTTCCGGGTCGGTAATTTATACTTATGCCGCCAGTTTTACCAAGGGTGACATCGGCACTGGTTATGGATCTCCCAGCCCCGGCGCGGTTCCTTTTTCCCAATTGGAACCAGGGGATATCGTTCTGGGTGGGTGGCCCAATACCGCCTATGGGCAGTTTTCGCATGCCGGGCTCTATCTGGGGGATCATAAAGTGCTGGAAGGTTACGTCGATTACGGTCTGAGTATCCAGGACCTGAGCACGTATGAGCATTATTCCCGTGTCTGCTTGCTGCGGATCAACGCTCCGGCAGAGGTTAAGGCCAACGCGGTGGCCTATGCTTTGGCAGAGGAAAAGAAGATGTTTTATCCATTGGCTTTTAAAAACGGGAGCCGTTTGTGGAACTGCACCAAGATTATCTGGCGCGCCTATGCCGATCAGGAGATCGATCTGGATGAGATCGGGGATTTATGGATTGCTCCGGAGAGTCTAGCCCAAAGCCGCTGGGTGAGCGTTATCTATGAAAAGGGGATTTAATATCTTTTCGTTTTTAACAAGGGGTTATATCCTTCATATCAGCGCTATAATTGCGATTGGTCTGGCCATGTATTTTCCCGGCCTGGATATTATCCTGGCGCTGATCTATATCTATTTGGTATGGAAGGAAGGATCGCACTGCCAGCGGCGATTGAGTCAGGTGGAAATGGCAGCCGTGGCTGTACTCTGGCAGCTGCCGGGTTATGTACTGGCTGCATCGATCTTGCTGCCAATGGAGTCGGCATCCCAGTTTTCTTATTATTTCATTTTTATGCTGGAATTGTGGGACACGCCTCTGCTGCCCTTGATATCCATGCTGCCGACCTGGACACTGCTTGGTCGTCCTCTTTATTATTACCTCATGTTTGGGCTGGTTCCCGCCCTGTCTCTCTATTATTACACCCCAGTGCTGCTAAGGAATAGGCTACAAAGTCGATCCGCTGGTTCCATTTAATTGTCACCGATTTTACGGTGGCAGTAAATTTTCCCAGCGGATCTCTTAAAGAAACAGCTCTGATTGCTTCCTTTCGGATTTAAGGTATCCGATCCAAGATTTATTCCTCACGGAGACTTGGACCTTTGTCGCGACTCCTTACAATCATCGCTGCTTCTGAGTATATTGTGCTCACTTCTCCAGGTATTATTCTGTAATAAATATGAAATCTTGCGAAACTGCAGCATATGTATATTGTATTCATTTATTAATACGCCGTATTGCCGAGCGTATTTGGCTGTTTTGCCAATAATAAATCCTTATCAAATAGTGTGAAATATGCTACAATATTTTGCATTCTAAGCCTTTTAGGTCGACTTTTTGGTCGAACTTTTGTCTTTTTATGAAAGGTTTGGGTTGAAAGGGGAGAGAAACACTTGGAGAATTCTGTTTTGCTGTCTCCAGCCGATAATCATCAAAAAGCCCTGATCAGAAAACTTGAACAAGAAGCCGGCACCAGCATTAGCCTGTGTTACCAGTGCGGCAAATGCACAGCTGGATGCCCGGCGGCGTTTGCAATGGATTTCCCCCCCCGCCAGGTAATCCGCATGCTGCAGTTGGGGCTGACTGATATGGCTTTGAACAGCAACAGCATCTGGATCTGTGCCTCCTGTGAGACCTGTTCCAGCCGCTGCCCGCGCGGGGTTGATATAGCCTCGCTGATGGATACCATGCGCCGCGAAGCCTTGAAGCGGGGCAAGACCGACAAGAAGGTGGCCGCGTTCAATAAGGCCTTCTTGTCTAATGTGAAAAATTTTGGCCGCACATTTGAAGCTGGATTATTGCTGCGCCATAACCTGGTCACTGGGCAGCCTTTCAAGGACATGGAACTGGGCCTGCCCATGCTCAAGCGCGGTAAGGCCAGCCCGCTGCCCCACATGATAAAAGGGCGCCAGGAAATGAAGAAGATCTTCGAGCGAGTCGACCAGTTCGGGGGTGAACAATAATGAAATTTGCCTATTACCCCGGCTGTGCTTCTGAAGGCAGCGGTATCGAATACCATATGTCAATGGAGCGCACTGCCTATATTTTGGGCTTTGAGATACAGGAACTGGAGGATTGGAATTGTTGCGGGGCCACCTCGGGCCACAACACCGACAAACTACTGTCGGTAGCCCTGCCGGCCCGTAATCTGGCGATTGCCGAGCGCAGCGGTCTAAATATGGTGGTGGCACCTTGTGCTGCCTGTTACAGCCGCCATCGTTACGCGGAACATACCATTCAACACGATCCGGAGATGCGCCGCAAGGTGGAACAGGTCTTGGAATTGGACTTGGCCGGCAGCACCGAAACCCTTTCCATATTAGATGTGCTGGTCAACAAAATCGGTACCGAGACTATAGCAGCCAAGGTGGTCAATCCCATGACTACCATGAAGGCGGCCTGCTATTATGGGTGCTTGCTGGTACGGCCGGTCGAACACACCGGCTTCGACGATCCGGAAGACCCCCAGACCATGGATCAGATAATGAAAGCCCTGGGTGCAGACCCGATTGACTGGTCCCACAAGACGGAATGCTGTGGGGCAGCCCTGGTAACCTCCCGGCCCGATGTGGGCAATCCGATGCTGTACCGGGTGCTGAAAGATGCCAAAGAATCAGGGGCGGAATGCCTGGTCACCGCCTGTCCGCTGTGTATGCTCAACTTGGATATGCGCCAGGCGGCGATAGAAAAACAATTTGGTGAAAAACTGGCTTTGCCAGTCTATTATATTACTGAACTGCTGGCCCTGGCTTGTGGTGATAAGCCCAGCCAGGTAGGGTTGGAGAAACACTTCGTAGAGGCAGGAACATACCTGCGCACTATCGAGGTAAGAGGAGCCGAAGCACGAGCCGCCGCCGAAAAGGCCGCCCAGGAAGCCGCTGAAAAAGCGCGGGCCAAAGCTGAAGCCGCTGCGGCCGCCAAGGCTGCAGCCGCTGCCAAGAAGGCCGCCAAGGCTGAAGCGGCTTCCAAGGCCGAGTCTGCCGACGGCCAGGCCGCACCAGCCAAGGAAGCGGCAGCCGGCAAACCAGCGGCCAGCGCAGATGGTGACCAGAAGAAGATCGACGCCTTCGTGGCCGCCTTTAACAAGAACCCGGACAAGATGGCTGCCAAGCTGGTGGCAGATGAAGCCCAGGCCGGCATACTGGTCTCTGCTCTGGATGACAAGAAAAAGAGCAAACTGGCCAGTTTGATGGTGAAGGACATGGAGTTGGCCAAGAAAGCGGCTGCTGCTTATGTGCAGCAGGAACTAAAGAAACAGGGTGAATGCCAAAGTTAATCCCGCCATCACAGATTCGGGATTGTATATAGAAGTTTTGAGGAGTACAACCAGGAGGGAGAAGGAGAGATGAAAAAGCGAGTCGGTGTATTCGTTTGCGAATGCGGCACCAATATCGCGGCTACGGTCGATACGGTCCAGGTGGCCGAATTTGCCAAAACCCTGCCGGGGGTGGTGTATTCCACCAATTATAAATATATGTGTTCGGATCCAGGCCAGGATCTGATCCGCAAGGCTATCGAAGAACAGAAACTGGAGCAGGTGGTGGTGGCCTCCTGTTCGCCCCGTATGCATGAGCATACCTTCCGCAAGGCAGCTGCTGCTGGCGGGCTTAATCCTTACATGATGGAAATGGTCAATATCCGCGAGCAGGATTCCTGGGTTCACCACGACAAGGACCAGGCCACCACCAAGGCCAAGTCACTGGTGCGGATGGCGGTGGCCAAGGCCCTCAGGAACAAGCCCTTGCAGGTTTCCACCGTGCCCATAACCAAGAAGGCCTTGGTGATCGGGGGCGGCATCGCCGGTATGCAGGCCGCCCTGGATATAGCCGAGGGCGGGCACCAGGTAATCATCGTGGAAAGAGAGGCCTCCATCGGCGGGAAGATGACCCAACTGGACAAAACCTTCCCCACCATGGACTGTGCCGCCTGAATTGGCACCCCCAAGATGGTGGCTGCGGCGCAGCACCCTAACATTGAACTGATGACCTATTCGGAAGTAACCGATGTCAAAGGCTTTATCGGCAATTTCAAGGTTACCGTCAAACAAAAACCCAAGTATGTCGACTGGGAATTATGTACCGGCTGCGGTACCTGCATGGAGAAATGCCCCACCAAGAAGATACCCGACGAATTCGATTTCGGCATGGGCCAGCGGACCGCCATCCATTTAGTATACCCTCAGGCGGTGCCCGGCAAGCCCTATATAGATGCAGCCCACTGCACCAAACTGACCAGCGGTAAATGCGGGATATGCGAAAAGGTATGTCCTACCGACTCCATCAGATTTAATGACATACCGGTCTTCAAGGAACTGGAGGTAGGCGCCATCGTAATGGCCACCGGCTATGACCAGTTCGATTGGAAATCAGCCTACGGTGAATATGGCTATGGGAAATACCCGGACGTCATAAGTGGGTTGGAGTTCGAACGATTGCTTTCCGCCGGGGGGCCTACCGGGGGCCAGATCAAGCGGCCTTCCGACGGCAGGGAACCTAAAAACGTAGCCTTCATTAAGTGTGTGGGTTCACGGGACGACACCAAAGGCAAGAGTTATTGCTCCCGGGCCTGCTGTATGTATACGGCCAAGCACGCTTACCAGGTGAAAACCAAGATCGAGGACAGCGAAGCCTACGTCTTCTATATGGATGTACGTACGGCTGGCAAGAGCTATGAAGAGTTCTATCAGCGGGCCTTGAATGCCGGCGCCAAATATATTCGGGGCCGGGTCAGCAAGATCTATCCCCGGGGAGATAAGTTGATATTGAAATCCGAAGAGACCTTGCTGGGCATGCCCATCGAAGTAGAAGCCGACCTGGTGGTCCTGGCTTCAGCCATGGTTCCCGCCGCCGGCGCAGTAGAACTGGCTAAAATGGTGGGATTTTCGGTGGACAAAGACGGATGGTTCCAGGAGGCCCATCCCAAGCTGCAGCCGGTGGAAACCTTTGCCGCCGGGGTATACTTGGCCGGCACCTGTCAGGGGCCCAAGGATATACCCGATACCGTGGCCCAGGCCAGCGGGGCAGCGGTCAAGGTACTGGGACTGCTGTCCAAGACTGAATTGGCCACCGAACCCATGGTGAGCGAAGTCGACGTAACGAAATGTTCGGGTTGCGGCCTGTGCGTACCGATATGTCCCTACAGTGCCATTTCCTTGCAGGAATACCGGGAACGGGGCGGGCACGGACACGGGCCCTTCACCCGCCAGGTAGCGGAGATAAACAGTAGCTTGTGTCAAGGCTGCGGCGCCTGTCTGCCTGCCTGCCGAACCTTGGCTTTAAACCTGAAGGGCTTCACGAATGATCAATTGGCAGCGGAGGTGGATGCACTATGTCTATAGAGACCAATGCAGCGGGCTGGGAGCCCAAGATAATAGTATTTGCCTGCAACTGGTGTTCATATGCAGCGGCCGACCTGGCCGGACTGAATCACCTGGAATATGGAGCCGATGTACGGATTATCCGCACTCCTTGTTCGGGCCGTATGGATCCCATGCTAATCCTGCGGGCCTTTAACCGTGGCGTGGATGGGGTGCTTTTATCCGGCTGACACCCTGGTGAATGCCACTATGGTAGTGGCAATTACTATCAGCGCCGCCGCCAGACGGTGATGAAGAGTCTGATGGAGTACATCGGTCTGGAGCCGGAGCGCTATCAGGTCGCCTGGATTTCCGGGGCCGAGGGGATCAAGTTCCAGGAGACGATGAGCAAGCTGGTTAAAGATGTCAAGCAGATGGGACCCAACCGAAAGCTGAGGGATGCGCAATGAAAGAAATAACTGAAAAAATCCAGACGATTGCAGCCCGGCTTTTCGAGGAGGGTAAAATAGACGTTTTTATCGCCTGGGAAAAGGGCGAGCGGGATTATCAGGTCAAAGCCTATGTAGCCCGCAGTAAAGAGGATGTCAAAAACATTGTGTTCAATGAATATGCCATCTACAACGTGGCCAACATGCTGCTTAAATTCCGGGATGGGCACGAACGCATCGGCATTGCGGTCAAGGGTTGCGATTCCCGTGGTATAGTCAGGCTGCTGGAAGACCTGCAGATAAAGCGGGAGCGCCTGTACATCGTGGGTATTCCCTGCCCGGGCTTGAAAGAT
>JAKJCH010000067.1:0-2087 GCA_022706565.1 Bacillota bacterium
AAAGGGGGTTTGATTGGCGGCAATGCCCCGAAGCTGTATGCCTATGCCGGTCAAGCCAGGAGTGGCCTTACCATGGCCAAAGCGGTAGCCTATGCCCTGGCGGTAACCGAGGTGAGTGCCTCGATGGGCATTATCGTAGCCACCCCCACCGCTGGCTCCAGTGGAATTTTGCCGGGGGTATTGCGGGCCCTGGAGGAAGACTATAGCCATACCCAGGACGACATTGTCGATGCCCTCTTGGTGGCGGCCGGTTTGGGCCGGATTATCTCCATAAACGCAACCTTGGCCGGGGCTGAAGGCGGATGCCAAGCTGAATGCGGTTCTGCCTCCGCCATGGCTGCTGCCGCTGCCGCCCACCTGGCTGGGGGAACCCCTGAACAATGTTTGCACGCTGCCGCTATGGCCCTCAAAGGACTGCTGGGCTTGATCTGCGACCCCGTTGGCGGGCTAGTCGAGGTGCCCTGTTCCAAGCGCAACGCTACTGCCGCCGCCAATGCCCTAATTTGCGCAGATATGGCCATGGCTGGTATCCAGAGTTTTATTCCTTTCGATGAAGTGGTGGAAGCCATGAGGTCCGTGGCCGACGCCATGCCGGCCAAATTTCGCGAGACTGCCCGGGGCGGCTGTGCCGCTACGCCTACTGCTCGGGATTTTGCCGCTGCTCTTCCCCCCTTGCCGCCCAATTGATATATCCGCGACGAGAATTCGGGTCGATTGTAGTGCTGCGTGCCACTAAACCTTTAGCCGGCTAGGCCAAATTTAGACACAAAAAGCTATTCTTACAATACTGTAACAATCAGGGAATCACCCCATATAATATACTAATTCAGCGAAAAGGGGTGATGAAATGAGAAAGTTGAGGAAGCACAGGGATCCATGCTTCATGGATGACCACAGAGCAGAGAGGCGGTCTACCGATAACGATACCAAAATCCCAAGAATGGTTTTTAGCAGTAATTTCCGCGTACCCCCCCCTTGCAATTTATGTCTGATTTGCGGCACCGGACGCAACATCGATCTCGATAACGTCAGGGAAGGCAATGTCCGCATCCTCCTGGCCGAAGTCCCGGTAAAACGTAACGCCTGCCAAACTAACTCACAGGTAAAAATCGACTTCTCCACAATCTTAAAGGTCGACGACAACAACAGGGTCATATTGACGATTGCTCTAAGGAGACATTGCGACTTGGATTCCACAACCCTGCAGGAGTGGGAATTGGAATTTGACCGGTTGGAAAAGCTGCCGTTCAGTTTTGCCTTTTGCGATGAATTCACGAACAGACTGGGCTGTTGCGTTTACACGGTAGAAATTACCCATATTGATGTCAGAGGTGGCAATAGGGTTGATGAACTAAAGACGAAAAACACCTTGATTGATGCTATTGTTCAAGTATAGGGCTCAATATGTGTCTTGACGGCCACTCAGTAATAAACCTTTAAAACCAAAACAGGGCTTTCGCTGGTTGGCGAAAGCCCTGTTAATTTTCTGTTTTATTAAATCCATTTAGGTTGGTTACCATTAGTTAAGTACTCTTTTTCCGCTTAGGAAAAACAGATCCCTGGAAACAGGGTAATGATGCGCGACTAGGATTTCCCTTTAAGCATGTTGTCAAAAAAGCCCCTGACCGCATCATACTGGGCATTCCAACCTTTGCGCATATCCTGCAGTTTCGCCTGCAGCGCAGCTTGCTTGGCCAGCAGGTCCTGCAGTTCATCTCCCAATCTTGAGATCTCCTCGGAAGATTGGGCATGGAACTTATCGATCGCACTCCAGATATCATTCCATACTGCGTTCCACACCTCGCCCCATACTTCGCGTCCCGACATCTTGGTAACATCGATCTCGCTTCGTAGGGTTTCTTTCCGTTTCTTAAGTGTTTCCAGCAGCTCCCCCTGATTACGACGTACGCTGGTTTTGGCGCCGGTGCTCATATTTCTGACCGAATCGCAGATCATGTTCCACACATAATCCCAAGCCGTCTCACCGGACATGGCTGGATCATTGAGCTTGGGATCGATGACTGCTTGTTTTAAATTCAGAGACTTTTCTAAATCGCCATATCCCGCTTCCAGTTCTTCGGACAACA
>JAKJCH010000067.1:2187-8748 GCA_022706565.1 Bacillota bacterium
CTACACGCGCCTTACCCTCCATCTCTATCCCTCCTTTTTTGGTTCTTGGAGTCTGATCTGGTTTATCCGGGTATCACTGCACCAATCTGTAATATAAATATACAATCTTTTTGCCAATACTACTACCACTTTGTGAAGATTGCACCAGACCTGACCCATGAGCGCAGTATCCTCGTATTAGTGGAAGCCGCGCGGGATAATCCAGTTCCTGCAAATTCATCATCTCATCAACCTTGCTTAAGTCGATTGATCATTCTTATTCTATGACCAAAGTGTCAAATCCGCGACTGCTGTGACGGGCGGTAATGTCAGCCGAAGGACCGATGGCCCACATGATGGGATTTTCCCCTGCCACCAAGGCTTTATCCCGCATGTCTTTGGTATCGAGAGGACGTTTAAACTCAAAAGTGGTCAATCCGTTCTGCCGACTCCCGCTGGCCTCCATGATATCATCGCTGCCGCCCTGAGTCGTATCCTCGGGGTGGGGACCAAAGGTTCCGATCGAATAGGTATCGTAGATCCTGGCCTGGTTTCCGTCCATCACGCAGGTGATTATGTCCCCGCCCTGCATCTTCTCTTCAGGCCTGATACCCAGAGAAAGATATCCTGTCTTTTTGGACTGTATGGCGATGTACACCATACCATTCTCTAGGCGATTAAATACAATCATGTCGCCAAATTTCTGTGAACGCGTGTATTCGTTCATCGCAACTATTCCGTCAGAGGTCCAGGCAGTAAGATTACCTGTAATGTCGGCATCCGAGTCCTTACCATTACCAGATAATGGTGGTTGGGTGATGGATGATGAAACCCCGCATCCGGCAAGAAGCGAGACAATAATCAGCAACATCAGTAATTCTCGGGTCAATCTTAACGCTGTCGTTATCCTGCTCACCGCCATCCTTCCTCTCTATTTCAAGTCCACGAAGATTATGCGGCATGCTGCCCCGCTGTGTGGTTCGTGTGTTGGTAAGTCTTCATTCTAAGTTCCCGATAAACCCTCATTTGTCCAAAGCAACACCTCCTGTATTGGAAATACATGGATATTGATCTATGTATTATGTTATCATAGAGGATTCCTGAATAAAAGAACCGGTGTTGAGATAATCGTAAAGTAGGTATAATTAATATAGAGACCTTGGTTGCCAGAATGGAGTGTAATACAACACTATGGAAATGGAGGGCTCACAGATGGAAAACAAGATCGATGGCTACTGCACCGTTTGCGGCGAGGATACCAAGTTCATTTACGATGAAGGGGATTGGATCTGCAGCAACTGCGGGGAGCTAAACACTCAGGGTAACCGCAATGAGGATGAAGCGCCGGTGCTGGTTGACGACGAATTCTAGGATTCTGCCAGAAGCACCATCTATAATTCCGACCTAGGCTTTATCTTTTTGATGGCAAACGTGGCCCGGCTGGTGGCAACCAGTCGTCCTTGGTCATCATGCATGGCAGCCTCGGCCACTGCCGTACGATTGCCCAAATGGATGACGTGTGCATCGGCTGCCAACTCGGTGTCTTCGAAGACCGGTGCCAGATAGTTCATATACATATCTGTGGTCATGGGATTATAACCCAGTGACAGCAAGGCCCACCCCATGGCGGTGTCCAGTACCGTCGACATAATACCACCGTGCAGCCTGCCCCGCACAGTGGAATACTCATGGCCGGCTTTCATCCGCATGCCAGCCTTGCCTTCTCCCAGGTAGGCCAGATCTACGGCCAATGCCTTATGAACCGGTGCCAACCATCGTCCGCACAAAAAATCAAATAACTGGGGATCGATCCCCCGGTTTTCAACCTGCCTGGGACGCATAACCCAACCACTCCCATATCTTTCTTTCCGTAGCCTATTGGCATTATACGTCAAAATTCTTACCCTGGTCATTTATGTCTTTTCAACCGATTATTTGGACCCACCCTGTCGCCTCCCGTACCCTTAGCCGGGCTGCCGTCGGGATTGGTAATTACTGCCGGTAATCAATGGCTGATTGCCCGTCTACCCCGCCATCGCGCCGCCGATATCCGTTTAAAACCTGCCAGGGTTAGCCCCCTTCACCATATATTGCCTGATTTATCAATTCAGAATATGTCAATGACCGCATATAAATACCTATAAGCAAATTTGTTGGTTAGAAAGGAGGATTGTTCTTGATGGATGAAGATCTTCAAGCGCTAATACTCAGAGATCGCCAATCCGGCCGGCGTACTTCATTCGAAGGCACCTTGCTGGATTACCTAAAGCTGGTCAAGAGGGATCCTGATATCGCCATGCTGGCTCATGAACGCATGTACAACGTGATAATCAGTGGCGGGACGAAATCTATCAATACCGAAGATGACCAACGCTTAAAAAGAATCTACGGCAAAGATAATATTAAACGTTATAAATTCTTTGAAGAGGACTTTTATGGTATTGATAAAACCATAATGGAGTTGGTCCGCTATTTTCATTCTGCTTCTATGCGCGGGGAGGAATCCCGCCAGGTGTTGTACCTGGTTGGCCCGGTGGGCTCCGGAAAATCATCATTGATGGAGTCCCTCAAGAGAGCACTGGAGCAGCATCCTCCCATCTATGCGCTGAAGGACTGCCCTATGCGGGAAGAACCTTTGCACCTGATCCCCAAACACCTGCGCCCCAAGTTCTCGGAGATCTTGGGAGTAAACATCGAAGGCGACCTCTGTCCAATCTGCCGTTATCGGTTAATCCACGAATATAAGGGGGAGTATGAGAATTTTCCGGTCATCACCAAGGATTTTTCCATTCGCGCCCGCAATGGCATTGCGGTGGTGCCCCCGGTCGATCCCAACAACCAGGACACCTCGGTGCTGGTCGGATCGGTCGATATTTCAAAGATGGACCTGTATCCCGAGGATGACCCGCGGGTCCTGTCCCTGAATGGCGCCTTCAATGCCGGCAACCGGGGATTGGTAGAGTTCATCGAAATCTTCAAGAACGATGTCGAATATCTCCACACCATTCTAACCGCTACCCAAGAAAAATCCATTCCCTCGCCCGGCAAGAATTCCATGATCTATTTCGATGGCATTATCCTGGCTCACTCCAACGAATCCGAGTGGAACAAATTCAAGTCCGACCATACCAACGAAGCCATCCTGGACCGTATAGTCAAGATAGAAGTCCCCTATTGCCTGGAACTGGACGAGGAAGTCAAGATATACCAAAAAATTCTTAAGAAAAGCAATTTCAAAGCCCACATCGCCCCCCATACCATAGAAATGGCTTCCATATTTGCCATCATCAGCCGCCTCAACCCTTCTTCCAAGGTGGACATCATCACCAAAATGCGCATTTACAACGGGGAAGAAGTGCTGCAGAAGGACGCCACCCAGAAGGTCGATATCAAGGAACTGCGCGAAGAAGCGGGACGGGAGGGTTTCTCCGGCATCAGCACCCGGTTCATAATCAAGGCCATCGATAACGCCTTGTCCGAATCGGAGCACAATTGCATAAATCCCATCATCCTGATTGACACCTTAATCAAATCAGTCCGGGCTAGTGATGTCAGCGATGAAGAGAAGAAAAAACAGCTCACCTTCCTGCAGGACGTAGTCAAAAAAGAGTATAACCGGATCCTGGAGAAAGAAGTCACCAAAGCCTTCATCCATGGTTTCCGGGAGCAGGCCGAATCCCTATTTAATAATTACCTGGACCATGCCGAGGCCTATGTCAACAAGGTAAAGCTAAAAGACCGCAACACCGGCGAAGAACTGGACCCGGACGAAAAATTCCTGGAATCGATCGAGGCGCAACTGGGTTTGACCGGCAGCGCGGCCCGCGGATTCCGTCACGATGTGACCGCCTACATGTTCTCCTTGCTGAGAAACGATCGCAAGATTGACTATCACAGCTACGAACCGCTTAAAGAGGCTATTGAGAAGAAATTGGCCTTCTCGGTCAAGGAATTGTCGCGGGTGATAACCCAGGCGCGGGTACGCGACAGCGAGCAGGGGGAGAAGTACAATCAGATGGTTGAAGAGATGAAGAAAAATGGCTATTGCGAAGACTGCTGCAATGTAGTCCTGAAATACGCCGCCAACAACTTGTGGAAGGACTAAGTAGCCTAACCACAAAACCCTGCCGGGGAATGGTTCGGAGCTTCCAGCCAGGTAATAAATCATTCGCAGCCGAGAAATATGCCTTATGGTACTAGGATTGGAGAATGAGGTGATTAAAGTTGGCCATATTTCGCGATTATGATAGTGGGGGCAGGGACAGGAGCGCTGAGGATCGCCGGCGCCACCGGCAACTGGTGGAGGATTCGATCAAGAAAAACATCGGCAACATCATCGCCGAGGAAAGCATCATCGGCAAGAGCCGGGATAAGGTAATAAAGGTCCCCATCCGGGGACTGCAGGAGTACCAGTTTATCTACGGAGAAAACCGCCCTGGAGTAGTGTCCGGGACCGGCCGGGAGAAACGCGGCGACCAAATCCGCGGCCGGGATAAATCCCAAGACCCCGGGCCCGGCCAAGCTGGCTCGGAGGAAGGGGAAGACTACTTCGAGACTGAAATCACCCTGGAGGAACTAGTTCAATACCTGTTCGAGGATCTGGAACTGCCCAATATGGAACGAAAGAAATTTTCTTACGTAGAGACGGAGCGCAGCCACAAACGCTGGGGCATTCAACGGAAAGGCATCCCTCCCCGTCTGGCCCGCAAGCGTTCGATGCAAGAAAAGATCAAACGGCAGAAGTCCATGGAACGGTTATACCGGGAGCTAGGGCAGGAATGGGAACAGGAACGCTTTCCTTTCCGGGAGGAGGACTTGCGTTATCAGCGGGTAAAACCCGACCTGCGCCCTCAGTCCAACGCCGTAGTCATCTGTATGATGGATAATTCCGGTTCCATGTATCAGAGTAAGAAATTTTTGGCTCGCAGTTTCTTCTTCTTGCTTTATCAGTTTGTCAGGTACCGTTATATCAATGTGGAATTGGTTTTCATCAGTCATACCACTACCGCCAAAGAGGTCAACGAAGAGGAGTTCTTCCACAAAGGCGAATCAGGGGGAACCTTTATCAGCAGCGCCTATGACAAAGCGTTGGAGGTTATAAGCGAGCGTTACAGCCCCGAAATCTGGAACGTCTATGCCTTTCACTGCAGTGACGGTGACAACTGGGTCCAGGATACTCCCAGAGCCATCGCCCTGGCTGGGGAGTTGTGCTCCCAGTGCAATCTCTTTGGCTATGGGGAGATAAACGAGACCAGCAACCAATTTTACAAACCTGAAAGGACCATGATCGACGAGTTCGATGATCATTTGCGAACCGATAATTTCGTGGCGGTTACCATAGACAGCAAAGACGATATATGGCCAGCGTTTAAAAAGCTTTTGACCATTGTGGATAAGGAGTGATCCCATGGCTGAATACACGATGGCTGACCTTGAGTATTACAATCGCCTGATAGAGGAGGCGGCTGCTGAGTTTGGACTGGATTGCTATCCCCAGGAGTTCGAAATCTGTAATTATGAGGATATGCTGAGTTACGAAGCTTATTCAGGCATGCCCTCGCGGTATCCTCATTGGAGCTTCGGCAAGGCATGGGAGCGTAAAAAAACCTACTACCGCTACAATCTGGTCGGCCTCCCCTACGAAATGGTGATAAACTCCAATCCCTGCCTGGCCTATCTTATGAAAGAAAACACCTTGCTGCTGCAGGTGCTTACTATTGCCCATGTGTACGGGCACAACGACTTTTTCAAGAACAATCGGCTATTTCGAGATGGTTCCCGGGCGGACTATACCACCGAGATGTTTAAATCCCATGCCAACCGGATCCGAGAATACATAGCTGATCCCAGTATTGGATACAACCGGGTGGAGAGGGTGCTGGACGCAGCCCACGCCCTGCGTTTCCAGGTGCACCGCATCACCAATGAGAAGCATCTTTCCCCTGAAGATACCAAGAAACGCATGATGGAATCGTACTATGCTTCTCAGTCGACCGGGGACGCAGCCAAGAAGGAGGTTCCTGATTGGAACCAAATACCGTTGGAACCTGAAGAGGATATTCTTTTGTTTCTGATGCGCTACGCCCGCTTGGCTGACTGGGAAAAAGACATCATCAGTATCGTACGCGAAGAAACCATGTATTTTATTCCCCAGATCGAAACCAGGATAATGAACGAAGGCTGGGCCAGTTTCTGGCACTACCGGATCCTTAATCACCTGCAGCTGCCCCAGGAGATGCACTTGGAATTCATCAAGCGGCACAATCAGGTGGTTTGCGCTCATGAGGGGGGGCTCAACCCCTATCACCTGGGCTTTGCCATGTGGACCAAACTCGACCGGGAATCGAATGATCGGCGCCACATCTTTAAGATCCGAGAGCAGGAAAGGGATGTTTCCTTTATCCGCCGCTACCTGGATGAGGAGTTGTGCCGGGAGTTAAACCTGTTTCAGTACCGCAAGACAGGGAGTAACTATTTAGTAACCGAGGTATCCGACCAACCAGGCTGGAAGAAGGTCCGTGACACGCTGCTGACCAATGTGGGCATGAACGGGGTGCCAGTGATAAAGGTGATCGACATCGG
>JAKJCH010000068.1:0-5392 GCA_022706565.1 Bacillota bacterium
AAGGCCATGAGCGTAAGTCTCCTGCCCCAGGCAATGGGAGCAGGGGATTTTTTATGTCAGCGACTGTCTTAACTAACCGGCTGCGCCGCCAGGCCAGCCGGCAATATTGACACTGGCCATAATATGAGTATGATAATATTTAGCACTCTTTGGCCGAGAGTGCTAATAAATTGCGGGATCCTGCGCCACGCAGTACTTTTATTCAGGAAGGAGACGGATTTATGGCCAAGAAGGAATTTCAAACCGAATCGAAGCGATTGCTGGACCTGATGATCAATTCCATCTACACCAACCGGGAGATATTCCTGCGAGAACTGATTTCCAATGCCAGCGATGCGATTGACAAGATCTATTACAAAACCCTGGTGGATGAATCCCTGAGCTTCAACAAAGACAACTACTACATCAAAATCTCGGTGGATAAGCCCAACCGCACTCTGACCGTTTCTGATTACGGCATCGGTATGACCCGGGAAGAACTCGACGACAACCTTGGAGTGATTGCCCGCAGCGGTTCCATGGATTTTAAAAAAGAGACCGAGCTGAAAGACGGTTACGACATTATCGGCCAGTTCGGGGTGGGTTTTTATTCAGCCTTTATGGTAGCCGACAAGATAACCGTAATCAGCCGCGCCCTGGGGCAGGAACAGGCCTATCGCTGGGAGTCGGAGGGGCTCGAAGGGTACACCATTGAACCGGCCGAGCGGAAAGAAGTGGGAACCGATATCATCCTACGGCTGAAGCCCAACAGCGAAGAGGAGAGTTACGATCAATACCTGCAGGAATACCGCCTGCGGTCTATCATAAAGAAGTATTCAGACTTTATCCGCTACCCCATCAAGATGGACGTGACCCGCTCCCGCCTCAAAGAAGGCTCCGATAAAGAATACGAGGATTACACTGAGGAACAGGTAATCAACAGCATGGTGCCCATCTGGAAGAAAAACAAAAACGAACTCACCCTGGAAGACTATGAGAATTTCTATTTCGAAAAGCATTACGGTTTTGACAAACCAATCAAACACGTCCATATCAGCACCGACGGCACCGTCAGTTACAACGCCATTCTGTATATTCCCGGGCGGATGCCCTTCGACTACTACACCCGCGAATATGAGAAGGGCCTGGAGCTGTATTCCAGCGGGGTATTGATAATGAACAAATGCCCCGACCTGCTGCCGGATTGCTTCAGTTTCGTCAAGGGGATGGTAGACTCTGAGGACCTGACCCTCAATATCTCCCGGGAGATGCTGCAGCATGATCGCCAGTTGAGGCTTATCGCCAAGAATATTAAGACCAAGATTAAAAACGAATTAAAGAATATGCTGCAGAATGAAAGGGAGAAATACGAGAAGTTCTACGAGTCATTCGGCCGCCAGCTGAAGTTCGGTTTATATCAGGGATTCGGGGCTGAAAAGGAATTGCTGCAGGATCTGCTGTTATTCTACTCATCCCGGGAGAAGAAAATGGTCACCCTGGATGAATACGTGGCCCGGATGCCGGAGGAGCAGAAGTACATCTACTTCGCCGCCGGGGAATCGATCGAGAAGCTGGACAAATTGCCCCAGTCGGAAATGGTGGCCGACAAGGGTTATGAAATTCTCTATTTTACCGACGATATAGATGAATTCGCAATCGGTATCCTGATGAACTACCGGGACAAGGAGTTCAAGTCAGTGTCCAGCGCAGATTTGGGCCTGGAGGATGACAAGGAAAAGGCGGAAGCGGAAGATCAGGAAAACAAGGACTTGTTCGGGGCTATGAAGGATCTGCTGGCCGACAAGGTAAGTGATGTGCGGGCTTCCAAACGTCTGAAGAACCACCCGGTCTGCCTCAGCAACGAGGGGCCCATATCCATCGAGATGGAAAAGACCTTGAATGCCATGCCCAATCCCGAATCCCAGCAAATCAAAGCCAATAAGGTATTGGAGATCAACAGTCACCATCCTGTTTTCAAGGCTCTACAGGAGGCATACAGCAGTGACCGTGAGAAGTTCGACCTCTTCACCGGACTGCTTTACAACCAGGCCTTGCTGATCGAAGGTCTGCCCTTGGAGGACCCGGTTGAGTTTACCAATAATATCTGTAAAATTATGATATAAGGTGTAATTTATCGGCACAATACGGCGGTGATGGGGCCAAGATTCAGCAGCGGTCGAGGTGGTCGTCCCACCAGGAGGTATAGACAATGGACTGGCATAAACTGATAATCTACCGAAGCCTGCTGGATGATCAGGTCATCCGCAAGACCTCGCTGTTGCAGGACATGCTCAAGGAACCGGTGTCTGCCCCAACCACTGCCAGGGAAAGCTTATATTACGACATCTACAGCCAGCTGATCGGTTTCTCGCAAGAGCAGCAATTGCCCGGCGATATTTGGCACAACTACCTGGTGGGATTGCTGGCCCGAGATGAGAACCCCTTCAGCCGGGCGGGGGAGAGAGGGGCGGGAATTCCGCCTGGCCTGTTCAAGCTGATTATCCGCGACATGGAGATCATCCGCCAGGCCTTTACTCTGGACTGGGCGGCGGTAACCCGCGCGGTGGGGCCAGATGTCTGTCCGATCTTGAGGTGTTTTCAACCCGGAGTCGGGGTACCTGGTTTTTATGGGCAAAACCTGCAGCAGTTGGGTACGCAACTCGATCTCGACAACGGCCCGATAATGATGGCCGGCCAACTGGCCGAATTTTACGATCGCCGGGGCTGCGGGCTGATGAACCGCTACCTGGCTTTCCGTTGGGATCAGGGCTTGCAGGGGATAACCAGCCATGACCCGGTCCGCCTGGAGGATCTGGTCGGTTACCAGTACCAGAAATTGATCATTACGACTAACACCGAGGCCTTCCTGGAAGGGAAGACAGCCAACAACATACTCCTCTATGGTGACAAGGGTACCGGCAAATCCTCTACTGTCAAGGCCATGCTGAACGAGTACGGAGATAGGGGCCTGCGTATGATCGAACTGCGCAAGAGCCAGTTGGAGCAGTTCCCGGCCGTGATCCGCTCCATTTGCGACCGCGGCCTGCGCTTCATCATATTTATAGACGATCTCTCCTTCGAGGATTTCGAGACCGAATACAAAAACATCAAAGCCACTATCGAGGGCGGTCTGGAGGTAAGGCCGGCCAATGTGCTGCTGTATGTAACCTCCAATCGCCGCAACCTGATCAAGGAAAACTGGAGCGAACGAGCTGCCGACGACGTACATGGATACGATTCCCGCCAGGAGAAGCTGTCATTGACTGATCGATTCGGGATCACCGTGACTTTCCCGTCCCCGGACCAGGAGCATTACCTGAGTATCGTGGAGACCCTCGCCCGCCGCCAGGGAGTGGAACTGGAAACAGAGGAGCTGCGGCGCCGGGCCATGCAATGGGAACGCAATTATCACGGCCGTTCCGGGCGCAGCGCGGTGCAATTCATAAATTCGCTGCATATCTCTTGAGGCCTGCTGCCGGGCAGCGCCGAGCAAAATGGAAATAATGAAAGTAGGAAGCGATGATGAGTGGAGTAGCCGGCTCCGGCCGGGAGAGCTCCGGGGGGGGAAGGCCGCATTCACCGCTGGCCGAGGTGGAGAGAAGCCTGATAACCAAATACCGCCGTCCGATATGGACCCAATTCACCCGGGCGGTCAGGGATTTCGGCCTGATCGAGACCGGCGATCGTATCGCGGTGGCGGTGTCGGGAGGCAAAGACAGCACCTTAATGGCCAAACTGCTGCAAGAGCTGCAGCGCCATGGCAATCGCCAGTTTGAGGTGTGTTTCATCGCCATGGATCCGGGTTTCCACCCCAGCGTCCGCCAGCTGTTGCTGGACAACTGCCGGTGGCTGGAAATACCTGTGACCCGGTTCGAGTCGCATATCTTCTCCATCGTCGACAAGGCGGCGCCCGAATATCCCTGCTACCTGTGCGCCCGCATGCGGCGGGGAGCCCTTTACGCCCAGGCTCAAACGCTGGGCTGCAACAAACTGGCCCTGGGGCACCATTTCGATGATGTGATCGAGACCACTCTGCTCAACCTGTTTTACACCGGCAGCGTCAAGACCATGCTGCCCAAGCTGAAGTCCACCAATTTCCCCGGGTTGGAGCTGATCCGGCCCATGTACTTTGTCCAGGAAAAGGCCATCCGCAAGTTCACCGCTGAGCATGGTATCGAGGCCTTGGACTGTGCCTGCGTGGTGGCGGCGGAGAAAGTGGGGAACAAACGCTACCAGGTCAAGGAGACCATCGCCTACTTGAAGGAACGCTACCCGCATGTGGAGCAGATGATAATGAAAGCGCCCCAGAACATCAATATGGATTGTGTCCTGGGCTGGCAGCGGGACGGCCACAAATACTCCTACCTTGATTTCTATGACCAAGATTGACCTGGTTAAATAATTGCGCGGTTTACATTCATTAGTCTGTTGGGGGAGACCGCTGAGCGGGGACCTTCTGACCGCCGAGAAAAAATAAAGCCTGGATGACCTGCGAAGTGCAGGCAGCTGCCAGGCTTTTTTGCGTTGGTGCTAGCGGGGCATGTTTTGACCGTTGAAAATCTCCGTCATCTCCCGTTTGATCTGCTTTTTGATCCGGACTTTGTCGCGCGGTTTCAGATCCTGCTTGGCGGTTCCGAACAGGTAAGTGTCCAGGTCGAACTCCTTGAGCAGCATCTTGGTATGGAAGATGTTGTCCTGGTAAACGTTGACATCGATCATTTGGTAGAGGTTGCGAGTCTTGCTGGATATATAATTCTGGATGGAATTGATCTTGTGGTCGATAAAGTACTTCTTGCCGTCCACGTCTCGGGTGAAGCCCCGTACCCGGTAATCGATAATGCAAATGTCGGGGTTGAAGGCATGGAACAGGAAGTTCAGCGCCTTCAGCGGCGATATTTGTCCGCAGGTAGAGATGTCGATATCGACCCGGAAGGTGCTTACTCCGCGGTCGGGATGGCTCTCCGGGTAGGTGTGCACGGTGATGTGGCTTTTGTCCAAATGGGCCAGGACCATCTCCGGCAGGGGACCGGGAGATTCGGTGGACAGATCGCCGCAGATCTCGGCCCGGGTCTCGTTCTCGGCGATCAGGATGGTGACGCTGGATCCCTGGGGGTCGTAGTCCTGTTTGGCGATGTTCAATATGGTGGCGCCGATGATATTGGCCACCTTGGTAAGGATTTGGGTCAAACGCTCGGCGTTGTACTCTTCGTCTACATACTCTATATATTCCTGCCGGTGCTCCGGACTGGTTGCGTAGCACACATCGTAAAGGTTGAAACTCAGGGACTTGGTAAGATTGTTAAACCCGTAAAGTTTGAGTTTCTTCTTGAGCGGTTTAGGGTCCATCCATCTACCTCCTTGCATCCGGGTAGGAGCGACAAATCTTGAGTGATTATAATGGTATCATATTGCC
>JAKJCH010000068.1:5402-8548 GCA_022706565.1 Bacillota bacterium
CCCCAATGCACCTGAATGTACCCGCCCCAAGTGCGGAAAGGCTGGGGAACTTACCAGATGTTTCAAGCCGGAAAAAACGGACAATAAATTGATTCCAACATTGTATACTAGGTGCTAAAATAGCATCAGGCGTGTCCGGTTCTTGGAGGGGAACCGGAATCTAAAAAAAGGGGGTAGAAGATTGAGAAAGGTAAACAAAAAGTTGGTAATCCTGATGGCGATGCTATTGATGGCATCGGTGCTGGCAGTAGGGTGCAGCAGCAACAAGACCACCACCGAACAACCTGCACCGGCAGCTTCGGACACCATCAAAGTGGGGGTCTACGAGCCCTTGACCGGCACCAATGCAGCCGGCGGACAGATGACCCTGGAGGGCATCAAACTGGCCAACCAGCTCTATCCCGAAGTATTGGGCAAAAAGGTAGAACTGGTAGTAGTCGACAACAAGAGCGAGAAACAAGAGGCGGCCAATGCGGTAGCACGTTTGGTCAGCCAGGATAAGGTCAACGTCATCATAGGCAGTTATGGGAGCTCCGTTTCCATGGCCGGCGGACCGGTTGCCAAAGACGCCAAGGTTCCGGTTATCGGCTGTTCACCTACCAATCCGGCCGTTACCCTGGGTAACGAATATTATTTCCGGGTTTGCTTCATCGATCCCTTCCAGGGCACGGTAATGTCCAATTACGCCAGCCAAACCCTGAATGCCAAAACTGCCGTCATTATCCAGGACGTGCAGCAGGATTACTCGGTAGGTCTGTGCAACTATTTTGAGAAGGCCTTTAGAGCCACCAACGGCGACACCTCCATACTGGCCAAGCTCAACTACAACACCGGCGACAAGGATTTCTCCGCCCAACTGACTGAAGCCAAATCCAAGAATCCAGATGTCATCTTTGCTCCGGGCAACTTCCTGGAGGGTGGACTGCTGACCGCCAAAGCCCGCGAAATGGGGATAACCTGCCCGATATTGGGAGGCGACACCTGGGAAGCTCAGGAGTTCCTGGATCAGGTCAAAGCCTACAAGGATATCTATTTTAGCACCCATTTCACCGCTGAGCAGCCGGTTACCGCTTTGTCCACCACTTTCCTGAATGAATACAAGAAAGCATATCCTGATAAAGAGGTAAATGCTTTTGCAGCCCTGGGCTTTGATGCCTACAAGCTGGCCTTGGACGCCATGACCCGGGCCAACTCTGCCGAACCCCAGAAGATCAGGGATGCCCTGGCCACCACCAGCAAATTTGAAGGTGCCACCGGAATTATCACCCTGGATGAAAACCGTGACGCCACCAAGACCGCCATCATTAAAAAGGTTGTAGATGGCAAATTCGTGTTTGAAGGCAAGGTCGATCCCATGTAAACATAATTGAAAAGATTTGGCTCCTCTCCTGCCGCGATGCGGGAGAGGAGCACTCTTTATGTTTGGCCCAAGCCCTCCTGATCCTAATCATGCACTCGATGCAAGGAGCTGATACCTTTTGTCATTGGACGTATTTCTGCAGAACATAGCCAACAGTATAACCCTGGGCAGCCTTTACGCACTTATCGCCATTGGTTATACCATGGTATACGGGATTCTGCGCCTGATAAATTTCGCCCATGCCGATCTGCTGATGGTGGCGGCATATATAGCCTTTTACGGCATTCTGCTCTTCACTCTGCCCTGGTGGCTGGCCTTTGCCATTGCTATCGGCCTGACTACCCTGCTGGGGATAGGCATCGAGAGAGCAGCCTATCGGCCCCTGCGTAATGCACCGCGGATATCGGTACTGATCTCCGCTATCGGGGTCTCCTTCCTGCTTGAAAACCTCGGCATCGTAGCCATTGGTGCCCGCCCCAAATCATTTCCCCGCCCGGAGGCCTTGGTCTGGAACCTGCATTTTGGCAATATCTCGTTTTTGTCCCTGACCATATTAATCCCGGTGGTGACGATAATTCTGCTGCTCTTGGTCACCTTCATGGTCAAAAAGACCAAGATTGGCATGGCGATGCGAGCGGTCTCGCGTGACTTTGAAACCTCCAGCCTGATGGCTGTTAACGTCGATAAAGTAATAACCGCCACTTTTGCGGTGGGTTCCAGCTTGGCCGCAGTGGGCGGTATCATGTGGAGCATGCAGTACCCGCAGATAGATCCCCTGATGGGTGTTTTCCCGGGTATAAAGTGTTTTATCGCTGCGGTCATGGGTGGCATCGGCAGCATCCCCGGGGCCATGCTGGGAGGCTTTGTGCTGGGCTTCTGCGAGGTGTTCCTGGTGGGCTTGTTCCCGGCCGCCTCTGGTTACCGGGATGCGTTTGCCTTCGTGATCCTGATTCTGATCCTGCTGTTCCGCCCGGGTGGCATCCTGGGTGAAAATGTTGTAGAGAAGGTGTAGAGCATGGATAAGAGAAAAAACAGCAAAAACAAACTTACTCTCCTGGTTCTGCTGGCATCCTGCGCTCTGCTCTATCTGGCCGACAGCTACCTGAGCTCTTTCCAGATACGGATACTGAATCTGGCCGCCATATATGCCATCCTGGCCTTGAGTATGAACTTGGTGCTGGGCTTCACCGGCATGTTTTCGCTGGGCCATTCCGGTTTCATGTGTGTAGGCGCCTATACTGCCGCCATCCTGACCATGTCGCCGGCCAGCAAGGAACTGATCTATTATATGGAACCTATCATCCCTGCCCTGGCCAATATCGAGTGGCCTATTTTCCCGGCCATCATCGCCGCCGGGTTGCTGTCGGCCCTGTTCGGGGTTCTGGTGGGCATCCCCGCCTTGCGGCTGCGGGATGACTACCTGGCCATCGCTACCCTCGGTTTTGCGGAGATCATTCGCATCGTGGTCACCAATACGGTTGACCCTGATAGTGATCAAACGCGTTATCAACAGCAGTTGGGGTTATGCCTTCCGGGCTATCCGCGACAATGAGATAGCTGCTGAGGCCATGGGGATCTCACTCTTCAAGCATAAACTGATTTCGTTTACCATCGGAGCCTTCTTTGCTGGCGTAGCCGGAGCTCTGATGGGATTCTTGATCACCTCGGTGGACCCCACCATGTTCAGGTTCCTGTTTACCTTCCAGATCCTTTTGATCGTGGTTCTGGGCGGAATGGGCAGCCTGACCGGCACCGTCATATCCTCGCTGGTCATCACCATAATGAT
>JAKJCH010000069.1 GCA_022706565.1 Bacillota bacterium
TTCGACCACGTACTGCATACCAACTTCACTGCCGACCTGACCATCCTCGAGGAAGGCAACGAACTGCTGAAAAGGCTGAGCACCGGTGGTACCCTGCCCATGTTCACCTCCTGCAGCCCAGGTTGGATCAACTTCTGTGAGACTTTCTATCCCGACCTGCTGGATAACCTGTCTACCTGTAAATCACCCCAGCAGATGTTCGGCGCCTTAGTGAAGACCTATTGGGCAGAGAAGATGGGTATTGACCCCAGCAAGATATTCTCAGTGTCGATCATGCCCTGCGTAGCCAAGAAGTACGAGGCTGCCCGTCCCGAAATGAACGCCAGCGGATATCGGGATGTGGATATTGTTCTGACCACCCGCGAGATTGGGCGCTTGTTCCGGATGAGCGGTATTGACTTCCGCAAACTGCCGCCCCAGCCTTTCTCACCCTGGATGGGAGAGTACACCGGAGCGGCCGTCATCTTTGGCGCTACTGGCGGGGTTATGGAAGCAGCCCTGCGCACCGTATACGAAGTGGTGATGCAGGAGACTCTGGATGACGTTAACTTTAGCGTAGCCCGCGGTTTCGAGGGAATCAAGGAAGCTGAAGTAGACCTCAAGGGAACCGTAGTCAAAGTCGCTATTGCCCACGGATTGAGCCATGCCCGCAAGTTAATGGACCAGGTGCGGGCGGGTGAATCGCCCTACCACTTTATCGAGATTATGGCCTGCCCGGGCGGCTGCGTAGGCGGTGGGGGCCAACCTATAACCAAGGCCAATGTCAAGCGCATCGAACGCCTGGATGCCATCTATATCGAAGATGAAGCCATGCCTATACGTAAATCGCATGAAAACGCAGAAGTCAAGCAGATCTATGAAGATTTCCTGCATGAACCCCTGGGACATAAATCGCACGAATTGCTGCACACGCACTATCATGCCAAGAACAAAAGGTTCCTCTAACCGTTTGAATACGATCACTAAACTATGCTCCCCCCAAGTATTGGCCGCTTACCTGAAAGATTCCGGGTAAGCGGTTTTTTCTCATTAGATTGGCTACTGCGCCCGGTGCTTGCAAGGGTATTAAGCCTGGGACATAATTAGTAAAGAAAAAGCGACCGAGGTGATTTTATTGGCTAAGGTCATGGTTTTTGCTCCGCACCCCGATGATGACATCATAGGCTGCGGCGGCAGTATTGCCCGTCATATCTACCAGGGGGAGCAGGTAGCGATCGTCTATCTGACTTCGGGCGAAGCTGGCAGCCTACGGTGCGATGCTTCCCGATTGGCTGCCCTCAGAGAAAATGAAGCCCAGCAGGCTGCACAATTATTGGGCACCAGCGATCTCACTTTCCTCCGTTACCAGGATGGTTACCTCGAATACACCCAAGCTGGCCTGGACACCATTGTTGGCCTTATTCGCCAGTTTAAACCCAACCGGATTTATCTGCCCCACAGTCAGGAAGCCGTTCCCGATCATCAGACCACTTATCGATTAGTCTCCGAAGGTATGCGCCGGGCGGCTGGCCCCTGGTTTCAACAGGGAGAGCTGAAACCCTGGCGGGTAGAAACAATTCTGGGATACGAAGTTTGGACGCCTCTGGCTGTAATAGGTCATAGCCAGGATATCAGTGAGTTTATGAAGCTTAAATTGGAAGCGCTCAGAATGCACCAAACCCAAATAGAATCAATACGCTACGATGAGGCGGTGGAAGGTCTGAACCGCTACCGCGGAGTCATGACTGGATTGGGCACATATTGTGAGTGTTTCCAGCTCATCAGAGCATCACTATAGGAGCAGCCTATGTTGATGGATTTATTTCGCAAGATACTGATGATCACTCCCTTCCACAAAGCCCAGCGGGGCAACAGTATAACCGCAGTCCGGCTTAGCTGCGGCTTGGCTGAACGGGGATATGACATCAACCTGTTGTCTCTCGATCAAGAGAAGTGGCGGGAACAGGTTGGAACTCTCCTCGACCAGTCAGAATATGGACTGTTGCATGTCCACCACGCCCGGCACTTAGGCCTGATCTTGAAGTCATTCCCACAAGCGGCCCAACTACCGATTATTCTAACCACCACGGGCACCGACATCCATTTCGACCTTCATAATGAACAACGGGCAACAGTTCTGCACGCTTTGCAAGCTGCCACCAAAATTGTGGTCTTCCACGATGATTTGCAGGAACTGGTCGCCCAGGAATATCCACCGGCTGCTAATAAAATGATCACCATTCCTCAAGGTGTCAGCATTCCCCGGAATATTCCCGGCCATCGGCGGGATTGGGGATTTGGCCCTGATGAAGTAATTTTTCTCCTGCCCAGCGGTTTGCGTCCGGTCAAAAACATTTCTCTGGCCATCGACGCTCTTACCCCCCTGCAACCGTTTTTTCCTCGTCTGCGTCTGGTTATAACTGGCGCAGATCTCGATTCCGATTACAGCCGCCCCTTGTTGGCCCGCATCCAGACCTTGCCCTGGGTTTCCTATCTTGGAGAGGTTCCTCATGAGAACATCGGATCTCTATTGGCTCTGGGCGATGTGGTGCTTAACACCTCTTTGGCGGAGGGTCAGCCCCAGGCAGTACTGGAGGGCATGAGCCTGGGACTGCCAAGCATAATGACTGCGGTGCCTGGTAATTTGAACATCATAACCAACGGAAAAGAAGGGTTCTATGTGGAGGATGAAACGAATCTCTGCTGGGCAGCTCAACAGCTATTGGAAGACGAATCGCTGCGCCGGGAAATGGGCTCCCGGGCCCAAGCCTTGGTCAGTTTAAAATACCGTCTGGAACAGGAGCTGGATGCCTATGATACGCTGTATTGCAGTTTATTATCTGCTCAACCATAACTCCTGCGTCGGAATTGCCTATCCCCTCTCGCAGCCGCTGATTGTCATTCATTTTCCTTCGCAAACTTGGTTTATCAAGATCCCTCCATGTTTTACCAGTAAAATCCTCAGCAAAAGAACGTTGGTGATTCGTATTATTATGTAAAGCATAGATTCGACAAATTTTTCGCCTTTATAAGGAGCACCGCTTTGAAGCACTTTTTGTTGGACAAAGATTTAGAGGGTTACCGGATGAACGATCCCCTCGAATCCAAACTCAATCAATTAATACTGGACAATCTGCCCTATGCCGTCGTCAGTTGCCGACTGCCCGATTTCTCTTTCGAATATGTCAATCCCGCCACACTAGATCTACTGGGGTACTCACGGGAGGAGTTTCTCGATCATAGCGCCCTCGATCTGGTCCATCCCGAAGATATGGATCTAGTAGAGGCAGTTATCGCCGCCAATCTGCCCCTCGGCAGCGGCAACCTTGAAGTTCGCTATCGCAAGAAAGACGGTTCCTATCTGTGGCTAGAAGTGACTGGGACCATTGTTCCGCGCACCCATGAAGACAGCGCTGTCATAATCATTTCCCACGATATATCTGCCAAGAAGCTGGCCGAATCTCATCTCCAGCACCAGTTATCGGTGCAGGACATACTCCTGGAGACATCCAAGGCCTTCAACAACATAACAGTCGAAGGGATTGACGACCTTATCCATGCCACACTCCGCAGTATATGCTGCTTTGACGGGAGTGAACACAGCTACGTACTGCTCTTCTCCGACGACCAGTATACTATCAGCCGCGTATACGAATGGTGCCAGGAAGGGATCCCGGCCGGGATGCAGCAATTCAAGGGGATGCCGGTCAATTCGCTGCCCTGGTGGAATAACCGGGTCCAGGAAGTCAACGATATACTGATTACGCCCACCGTTCCGGCTGACAGCCAGGACAGTGGTCACACCAGCGGTAAAACAATGCCGGTGGCTCAATCCCAACTGGTTGTACCTATGTTTCTCGAGGAGAGGATAATGGGTTTTCTTGGCTTCGATACTGTCAGCAAGCCCAAAACGTGGTCCAAGGAAGATAGCATGATGCTGGAATCAGTAGCCCAGATAATCGTGCGCGCCCTACAGCGCAAACAGTATGTCGAGGCCTTGCAGTCTTCCGAGAACTATTACCGCACTATTTTTGAGACCACCGGGGCGGCCAGCATGATCATTGAAGAAGACATGACCATCTCCATGGTCAATGAAAACTGTGTGCGCCTTACCGGATACGGCCAGGAAGAATTGGTCGGCACTTCCCTGTTTGATTTGGTTCCAGCTAACCGGGTGACCGCTTTGCAGGAATATTTCAATTCTCTCCCAGATCATTCCGGCGATGCTCCCCTGCTGTATATGACCCAGATAACCGGCCGGGATGAAAAACAACGCAAAGGCGCAGTGCACTTGGAGATTATCCCGGGAACCGGCAAATACGTATTGACCTTTACTGATCTGACTGAATTCAACCGTATTGACCGCGCTTTAAAGACGATCAGCACTATAAACCTGGCAATGATAAACGCCGAGAAAGAAACTGATTTGCTTCGTTCGGTATGTGAACTGATCGTGGAACTGGGAGGCTATGCCCTGGCCTGGGTGGGTTATCTGCGTCCTGACCAGCAATACAAGATACAACCCATTGCCAATGCGGGGACTGACGGAGGCTACCTGGCCAAACTCAACATCAGGCTAACCGATGAAAGACGTGGCAATGGACCTACTGCCAATGCTGTCCGCAGCGGCCTGCCGGTTGTCACCCCGGATTTCAAACAGGCAGCGTCATTCCGACCCTGGCTTAAGGACGCCCTGCGCCGTGGTTTTAAATCGAGCCTGGATATTCCGCTGGTTGAGGACGGTAAAGTCTTTGGCGTCATCGGAATCTACGCCAACCAAATCGATGCTTTCGACGATCAGGAACAAAAACTGCTCGCCAACATAGCCGACAATCTTGCTTATGCCATCATGGCATTGCGCACACGCGGGGAAATGAACCAGACCGCCCGTGACCTGGAGAAAAGCCTGGAGAAAATGCAGCGGATACTGATGCAGTCGGTTTCCGCCTTGGCCGCTGCCTTGAGTACCCGGGATCCATATACTGCCGAGCATCAGAAGAAAGTAGTCCAGTTGGCCGCCGCCATTGCTGCTGAAATCGGCTTGTCCCGGGATCAGATCGAAGGCTTGGAGGTGGCCGGAAACCTACATGATATCGGTAAAATCCACGTACCCCTAGAGATCCTCAGCAAACCGGGCAAATTAACCGATATTGAATTCTCTTATGTTAAGACCCACAGCCAATCCGGCTATGACATTATCAAGGATATTGAATTCCCCTGGCCTGTGGCCGAGATCGTACTGCAGCATCATGAGCGCCTGGATGGATCAGGGTATCCGCAGGGATTAAGCGGAGACCAGATACTTCTTGAAGCGCGTATCATAGCGGTAGCTGATGTGGTTGAAGCCATGGCCTCGCACCGCCCCTACCGTCCCGCGTTGGGAATTGAAGCCGGGTTGGAGGAGATAACCAAACACAAGGGGGTTTTGTATGACGCCGCAGTGGTTGAGGCCTGCTGTCGATTATTCCGAGAGCTGGGGTTTAACTGGGAGGACTAAATCGCTGTTATTTTAGGATATACTGACTATGGGGGCAACCAAAAAGTGCCGTAAGGGAGGAAACCATCGTGCCTTATTGGTTATTAAAAACGGAGCCAAGTGAGTATTCCTGGGCCGATCTGGTGCGGGAAGCAGTGACTGTCTGGGATGGAGTAAAAGCTGCTCCGGCAATAAAAAATATCCAACGCATGAAACCCGGTGACAAGGCCTTGATTTACCACACCGGCAAGGAGCGTCGCATTGTAGGAATTGCTGAGATTACCAGCTTACCTTACTACAAACCTACAAGCAGTGAGCCATTGATAAAGGTGGCGGCCCGGGAAGAATTGCCGACCGCGGTAACCCTGAAGACGATTAAAGATAGTGGATCATTTAAAGATTGGGATCTGGTGAGGCTGCCCCGGCTTTCTGTAGTACCGGTAAGTGAGACTCAATGGACCTATGTGTTAACAAGAGCTGGCCTACGCAATTGATCGGCACTCCAGGGGCATCTGCTAACTGCAGGATCGGGGAGGCGCGCGGCTAAAATGGACACTATCTTAAGAGGATATTGTCCGCTTGCAACACGGTTGCCACATCAATACGAAGTAACAAAAATAAAGGGCTCTCATTTTTAGTGAGAGCCCTGTTTTTTAAGCTTTTTAACTGGTCGGGATGACAGGATTTGAACCTGCGGCCTTCTGGTCCCGAACCAGACGCGCTACCAAGCTGCGCTACATCCCGACGCAAAACACATTGTACCGCAATGTAAAAATATATTCAAGCCCCAACCACTCATAGGGCTTCGCGATGCATGCTGCCTAGCACAAATGAATAGATGATTCCAGTGTAGAATATAATCAGCCCGCTCAACAGGCCCAGAATTGGTATTGCCAGCAATAGAAACCAGGCAGCAGCAACGATCAAAAGCAATGACAGGAACGCCGCCGCGTATGCCCCCGCGACCCTGCTTATCAGGCGGACCAAGTCAATTATCAGCAATGCATCCTGGAAAACATAGTGCAATGCGTAGTTGGCCAATGCCATAGGAATAAGTAGTACTACAAGTAGACTAAGTAGGGTGGCAAATAATGTGCCAACCACGGGTATATTGACAACCAGCAAGGCGATCAAGGCGGCAGCAATGATATATATGAAGGTTATTGCCAACATGATGCACCCTTCTCGTATATAGTCTTGCCAATCCCACCATTCCGGCAGGCATTGGCGCCCTCTCTGACCACTGTTGATGCAACGTGCAAAATATCCCAGACACATTATGTTGACCAGAGGGATGAGGACAATAACACTCCCCGTCAATAATTTTAAAACCCACTGCTGCCCTTTGCATGGCATGCACAGCAAACTCTTGAATTCCGGCATATGATCACTCCTTTAAACATTTATACTGAGGAATGACCGCCGGTATACCGCCTGGCCAAAAAATAAGGGGCTTAAAAGCCCCCGCCGATAAAACAATGTCCAACATACTCCCTGCTCTGAATCTCCTGGCAAACAACTATTTTACATAGTTCCCGGAGTTGTTCTTGACGTTATACTGCCTTTGAATTGCTTGGATCTGTGGCACCCAAGTCTCCATTTTTTGGTGTATGTTTTGGTCGGTCGCCTGATCTACAAACAAAACCTGGTCTTCAGCCAGTTGTATACCCAGATTGTAGCAGCCTTGCTTTTCATCGGAGCTTACCAGCAGACCTTCATACTCTTCTTTGGCATATAATCCATCCTGGATAAATTCCTGTTTGCTTACTACTGACCCTCTTCTTGCCTGCATTTTCCTGCCTCCCTTATGTTACTGTTGTTTGGCACTATTTTTCCCTAAAGATCAGTTATTATGTAAGCGTTCAATCAAACAACCCGACCAATGCTTGTTTTCCAGAGTATGCCCATATCGAGATTGCCACCAAACAGCAGGTGCTCTTCTTTTTATCTTTATTTACTGGCTTTGCCGGGCAGATTCTATGACTTTCTGCTTGTTGGCTCGGGTCAGGCGTTTTAATTCCCGTTCTCGCTGCAAGGCAGCACTCTTGGTCGGCAATTCTTCCACATAAACCAGTTCCACCGGGGTGCGGCCCCGCGTATATTTACTGGCCAATCCATTCTGGTGTTCTTGCAGACGGCGATCGACTTCCACCGTGTACCCGGTGTAGTAGGTGTCATCCCGGCATTTCAATATATAAACATATGGCAACTGGTCCAACCTTCTTATTGAATCTCTATTGACTGATTGGCAACAGTCCAATACTGGCAGCGAACTACTTCATTCTGACATGGCTGAATTTCAATGGTAACCGGAACTTGTAGGTTATGGAACTGGCTATTTCCTCAATATTGGCCAAGGTGACATCAATTACCAGGCATTTCAGTTTGGCAAATATCCGGTAAGCATTGTCCAATTCCTCAGCTACCAGGTCATCAAGGGAGTCGATATCCTGGGGCAGATCAAAGCTACGCGCCCTCTCCCGCCGCAATTCCATTAGAGTCTCGGTGTCTATGGTAAGGCCGACCATGGGAATCTTGTCTTTAAGGTTAAGAATCTCTTGTGGTACTTGGGTATCCAGTGTAATTGGGAAATTGGCCACCTTGATGCCCATGTTGGCCATGTGCATCGACAGAGGAGTTTTGGAAGTACGAGGCAACCCCAGAATGATCAGATCAGCCTGATCTATCGTATCCAGATTGGCCCCATTATCATGATCAATGGAATACTCGATAGCTTTCACCCGGTTGAAGTATTCATTATCGGTCTGATGAGACAGTCCAATGGTCTGAGATGGCTCTATTCCCGTCTTCTCGGTAATAGCTCTCATCAATGGGGTCAGCAAGTCAATGGCGGTTACACCCTTTTCCTGCGCCTTAGTGGCCAGAAAATTTCCTAGTTTCATTTTGACCAGGGTGTATATGACAATGGCATCATCGGTCACCGCCCGATCCAGAATTTCC
>JAKJCH010000006.1:0-23430 GCA_022706565.1 Bacillota bacterium
CCACCCGGTAGGTTCTTTTATCGTCGGGAAGCTCGAAATCCAGCCTCTGTATTTTGGATGAAGGTCCTGGACCAGTGCTCACTACCACGTTGACCTTGGCGCCTTCTTCGACTTGGACTCCGGCGGCGGGGTCCTGGGAGGCGACCTGTTCGGTGAAATAAGCCGTACTAGCGGCACGGGTCACCGTCCCCAACTCCATTTTGGCGGCTTTCAGTTTGGCGGTGGCCTCGGTTACTGTCAGCCCCTTCACATCTGGTACCTCTACACGGGGCGGTTGTTTGCCCTTGCTGACCGATAAATTGACTTTAGTGCCGGCCGCCACGGTGGTATCGGTGAGCGGGTCCTGGGATATTACAATCCCTTCGGCATATTTTTCGTCCCAGACGTTTTCAATGGTTCCAAGATTCAAGCCTTTATTGGAAAGACGGGTGGTAGCATCGCTGAGTGTAACTCCGGTTACATTAGGGACTTTAACCTGTTCAACCCCCTGGCTGAGTATTACCTCAATCTCCCGTCCGGCCTTGACCTTACGGCCCGGGAGCGGGTCCTGCTTGATGATGGAATCGACTGCCACACTATCATTGTTTTCCCGGCCAATCACTTTCAAGACCAAGCCCAGTTCGCGAAGCTCTTGGTCGGCTTGGGCATAGTCCTTACCAACTATATTGGGTACGGCTACCTCGGAGCCGAAAAGATTGCCCGCCAGCGACCACAAGATCCCGGACAGGAACGCCAATATTGCTACAGCGATAATGCCTTTGCCCAGCGGTTTCATCTTTTTCTTGGATTTCACAGCATCCTCCTTGCCATCTGTCCATACCCCGCTTATGGTCTGCTGTATTTTTATAAGGGCATTGCGCATCTCGTGAGCGGTCTGGAACCTTTGTCCCGGCTGTTTGGCCATGGCTCTGAAAATTAATGCTTCCAGGGCAGCGGGAACGTCGGGATTGATGGACCGGGGCGAAGCAGGTTCTTCATTGATATGGCGTAAAGCAATGGTGATTGGACTGTCGGCATTGAACGGGACCTTGCCGGTAACCATCTCATAGAGGATGCAGCCAATGGAGTAAATGTCCGTAGTACGGTTAATCGGTTCACCTTTGGCTTGTTCCGGTGAAAAATAATGCACCGACCCTACAATATTATTACCATACGTGATGGTTCCGGCACTGACCGCCTGGGCTATCCCGAAGTCAGCCACTTTGACCATGCCCTGTTCAGTGATGAGTATATTGTGGGGTTTTATGTCGCGATGAATTATGCCTTTTTCATGAGCATGGTGAACCCCGTCACAAACCATTATGGCGATATCAACCGCTTTTTCGACCGGCAGGGGGGCTTGCTCGCGGATCAAGTGTTTGAGGGTATAACCATCCACATACTCCATTACAATATAATAAATGCCGTCTTGATCACCTACATCAAATATATTGACAATGTTGGGATGGGAGATGCGGGCCACCGATAAGGCTTCCGCCCTGAACTTCTCCACAAAACCGGCATCCTTGGCAAATTCGTCTTTAAGTACCTTTACCGCCACGATCCGGTCTAAAATGCCGTCCCGGGCTTTGTATACAACGGACATCCCGCCTTCTCCGATGACATCCAACAACTCGTAGCGTCCGCCTAAAGTCACGCCGTTCAACATTCTACCTCCTATTTAAACGCATACGACAATGACCGTAATGTTGTCATGGCCGCCCTTCTCCAGGGCTGCATTGACCAGGCTCAGGGCAGTTGATTCCGGTTCTGACGCCGCGGCCATGAATCCGGCAATTTCCTCATCCGTCACCAGGTCGGTCAAGCCGTCGCTGCAAAGCAATATCCAGTCTCCCTCGCTTAGCTCATGCTGATATATGTCAATATTGACCTCCGGTTCAACCCCAACCGCCCGAGTGAGAATATGGCTGTAAGAACTTATGGGAAGGTCACCATTGGTAAATATGTGATCTGCTTTCATCTGTTCTGCCAGGGTATGATCCTTGGTAATTTTGGTCAGAACCCCGGCATGAAAGTGGTACAGACTGCTGTCGCCGACGTGGGCTACAGTCAGACATCCGTCCCGGATGATGGCCGCGGTGGCCGTCGTCCCCATCTCGCGCAGCGCCTCGTCGGCATTGCCGGCCTTGTATATAGCTAGATTGGCTGCCCGTACAGCTTGGGTCATGACCGATGCCAAATCCTCTGCCCCGGTTAAATCCAGATGATCCCTGATGGTATGCACCGCCAGGCGGGAAGCTACATCTCCGCCTCTGTGGCCTCCCATGCCATCACAGATAATGAAAATGCCCTGAGCTTCATCAATGTAGTAGCAGTCCTCGTTCCGTTTCCTGTGGAATCCGATATTAGAAACACCAGCTGACTTCATACTTCACCTCGGAATTACTTACTGTTATTACTTATTATATGCACTATTCCCCTGTCTAACGCTCACCGTTGGCGCTCAACTGCCCGCAGGCAGCTTCAATATCACCGCCATGTTCTTCCCGCAGGGAAACATTCAAACCACCGTCAGCCAGCAGGTTGTAAAAACGTCTTATCTTGTTCGATGAAGGCCTTTTGTACTCGAGACCGCTGACTTCATTATAAGGAATTAGGTTGACGTTAGCCAGCAGTGGTTTGATGGAGGTAATCAATGCCCGCGCATCTTCGGACCCGATATTGACCTCATCCAGCATAATGTATTCAAAAGTGACCCGGCGGTTGGTTCGTTCAGTATAATAACGTACCGACTCGAAAAGAAGCTTAAGGGGGTATTTGCGGTTAAGCGGGATCAACCGGTCTCTCAGGCTGTCGTTGGCAGCATGCAGCGAGATAGCCAGGGTGACCTGCAGATCTTCTTCCGCCAGTTTTTTGATGCCATTGACTTCTCCCGCCGTAGAAATAGTGATGTGCCTCTGGCCGATATTAATACCCTTATGATCATTCAAAGTGTGGATGGAACTGATCATAGCGTCGTAATTCAACATTGGTTCGCCCATCCCCATATACACTATGTTAGTGATTAGTTCCTCATTGGTTTTAAACTTGCGGGCCAACTCCCGCCGCGAGCCCAGCACCTGGCCAACCATCTCATATGCGTTGAGGTTGCGCTGGAAACCCGATTGCCCGGTAGCACAGAAAAGGCACCCCACCGGGCATCCCACCTGAGTGGAGACACACAGCGAATAGCGGGTATCCTTGGTTCCGCTCTGTGGAATAACCACGGTCTCAATTCTCTTTTTGTCGTTCATCTCAAACAGGAACTTGCGGGTTCCGTCGGCCGAGACCCGCTGTTTCAAGACTCGCGGTATGGAAACCTGGGCGGCAGACTCCAGGCTCATTCTGAGCTCTTTGGGCAAGTCAGTCATCTCATAGAAAGAGCTGACCGCCTTCTTGTAAATCCAGGTATATATCTGATTGGCCCGAAAGCGGGGCTGCCCCAACGATTGCACAAATGATTCCAGACTTTTTAATTCCATTCCCAGAAGTTCGGTTTTGATTATTGAACTCATATTAAACGCCGTCTGTCCTCCTGAGCCTGGCATAGAACATGCCATCGGTACCGTATCGGCCCGGCAGGATGGTCAACATGCCCTTGCTAGCCTCGATTTTGTCCTGGTTGTCAAGGGGGAAAAAGGATATCTTAGCCTGAAAACCATCCAGGCTAAATTCCGGGTGCCGGTCGAGAAATGTCTGGACCACATCTTCGTTCTCAGCTTTCATAATGGTACAAGTGGAGTAAACCAGTATACCCCCGTTGGCCACCATTAGGCTAGCTCTTTCCAGCATTTGAGCCTGCAGCCGCTGCAGGTTGGCTAGATCCTGGGGCGTCTTGCGCCAGCGGGAATCGGAACGACGGTTCAAAACCCCCAGGCCCGAGCAGGGGGCATCCAAGAGAACCCTATCGGCCTGCAGTGATCCCGTGGGCAGGTTCATTATGTCCTCCTGGTGAGCATGAATAATCGCCAGTCCCAATCTAGCACAGTTAGATTTTAGCAAATAAATCTTGTGGTTGTGAATATCATAGGCGTCTATTCTGCCTTCGTTACCCATCAATTCCGCTATGAAAGTGGTTTTTCCGCCCACTCCGCAGCAGAGATCGAACACTGTGGTGCCCGGTTGAGGGTCAAGGATATTAACCGCCAGCATCGAAGCCTCGTTTTGGACATAGAAGAGACCAGCTCGATAAGCTTCCGATTGGGACAGACTGCGTTCCATGCTATCCACCAGAATCGCTCGGGGCGACCGGGGACTGAACTGGCTATTAATCCCATCCCGGGCCAAAATGGCCGTCAACTGCTCCCGGTCGGTTTTTAAGGTGTTAGTGCGCAGCACAACTTGCGGCCGCTGATTGAAATACGCCAGCATATCTTCAACCTGTTGATGATCGTATTCGGTCAGCAGTCTTTCTACCAGCCATTCCGGCTGCGAATAAAAAACGGAATAGAAAGCGACCGAGGAGGCCGGCTCCGGGTAACGGATTTCATCTCGGTGGCGGGCTATGTTGCGCAGAATACCATTGGCCAGCCCGGCCAAGCCGGGACCAACCTTGCTTCGGGTTAATTCTACCCCACTGTTGATTGCCGCGTAGTCAGGGATACTATCCAGAAATAGCAACTGGTAAAGGGACAAACGCAGGATATTGCGCAGCCAGGGGTTTTGGGCCGAGACCGGACGTTTCATAAAAAGATCAAGCACCCAGTCCAGGTGCTTTAACATGCGTATGGTTCCATTCACCAGTTCGGTTACCAGATGCCGGTCCTGGGACGATAAGTCTGCCGCTTGTTCCAATTTCCTCTCCAGAATCAAATTGGCGTAGGCTCCTTTTTCAGCCACCTGGTAAATGACCTGAAGGGCTGCCAGGCGCGGATCAGCGATCCGCGCTCCTCGTTGTTTTGGTTTCATCACTTACTCCTGTTGGCGGTGTTATTCGTCCCGAGCGCCGGCAAAGATCATTACGTAATAGAGCAAGTTGGCTATCGCCGTCAAAGTAGCGGCCAGATAAGTCATGGCAGCCGCGCCTAAAACTTTTTTGACCATTGGCACTTCATCGTAGCTGATCAATCCCGCTTGCGACAATTGAGCCACCGCCCGCTGGGAGGCATTGAATTCGACCGGTAAGGTGACCAGGTGAAAGACAACCACGGCCGTGAATAGTAATATACCCACCAGTACCAGATTCATGCTGTTGAGCAGGAAGCCGACCAACAATATCGGGAAGGAAGCCGAGGATGCAAAATTGGCCACCGGCACAATCGCCGCCCGCAGCTCCAAGGGGGCGTACCTCTCATTGTGTTGTATAGCATGCCCAACCTCATGGGCGGCCACACCTATGGCGGCAATTGAGGTGTTTCCGTAAACGGTTTGGGAAAGGTTTAGGGTATTGTCGCGGGGATCATAATTGTCGGTCAGATCGCCGGGGATCTGATTAATGGCCACTTTGCCGCCTAAACCATTGCGCTGCAACAACGCCGCGGCGGCATTAGCCCCCGTAGTTCCACGGCTGGACCTGACTTGGGAATACTTCTTGTAGGTTGATTTTATATTGAACTGGGCATACAAAGAGATCAACAAAGCCGGGATAATGAAGATCAAATAACCCATCTATTCATCCTCCTTTACAAATTGACTGCAGGGCTTGTTCGACATCTGCCACTACCACGTTGGTGTTGATGCAAGGGCCGTGGGGGCGGCAGTTCAAAACGCCGATGACCGGTACCTGGGCAGCGTCCTGGATGCCCAGTGACAGGTCCCTTTCACAGGCTACTGCCACCACCCCGCGCGGTCTGGTTTCTTCCATGAACTTACGCGCCAAGGTTCCTCCGGTAGCGACTTTGACCACCGCGTGATATTTTTCCCCCAATTCTATCAGATCGCATATTGAACATTTGTGACAACGCTTACAATTACTGATGTCCATGGTTATCTTATGAGGACATTGTGAATCTTGCAGACAGTGCGGCAGCAATATCATCACCTGCGGACCTTCTAACAGCAGTTTTCTGGACTTTACCAGATAATTATTGACCGCAATGTACGATTGCAGTATTTTTTCTTTGCTGATACCCGCCAAGCGACCGGTCAAAAGGGTAACTGGAAATAGTATTTCATTGGCTATCCGGGTAAAGGTCTCCAGGGACGGGATGCTTTGCGACTTTATGATCATGATAATGATTGCCAGTACGCCTATACCTGCCAGTATGAATATAATTCCCACCATGCCCAGAATTATTGAGAGCAATACCTGGCCCACCAACAATTCCCGATTCTGCAGCAGAAACCAAACCGCTCCCACCAGACTCACGGCCATCAACACACTGGCCATCAGCAGGCCGACATAGATCCTTTTTTTTATTTCCACTGCTTGCACCCCCTAGGAGAGGACCTCTCCCGGTTCCAGGTTAAATCCTTTCATAAATTCGCGGCTGGAAATCCTTTTTTTGCCTTCCTTTTGGACCTCCAGTATTTCCAACGTCCCCTGACCGGTTTGTACGACAAATCCATCAGCGGTGATGTCTACAATTTCACCTGGTTGAGCGCTGTAATCCTGATCAATCAACTGGCTGCGGAAGATTTTGAACCGCTGATCCCTCAATGATGTGTGGGCGCCGGGTTGTGGGCTTAAAGCCCGTATCTTGTTCCTAATGGTCGGAGCGTTCTGTTTCCAATCTATTTTCTCTTCCTCCCGGGTTATGCGGGGGGCATAGGAACTGCGATGGTCATCCTGCTTGCGGCGCGGGTTGGATCCGCTAATCAGAACCGCCATAGTATCCAGCAGAAGGTCGGCGCCAGCCTGTGCCAACAGATTGTGAACCTGACCGAAGTCCATCTCGGTGCTGATCTCGATTGGAGTCTGCAGTATGATATCGCCCGTGTCCAATCCGGTGTTCATAAACATGGTGGTGACCCCGGTTACCTTGTCCCCTGCCATGATGGCCCGTTGAATCGGAGCGGCCCCGCGATAATGGGGTAATAGGGAACCGTGCACGTTTATGCACCCCAATCTGGGCAGGTCCAAGATCTCCAGGGGAAGAATCTGTCCGTAGGCGACGACCACAATAACATCAGGTTCCCACTCCCGCAGGACATCGATACTATCGGTGTCACCTATCCGGTTGGGCTGAAAGACCTCCAAACCATGCTTGAGGGCCAGTTCCTTGACCGGGGAATAAGTAACCTTTTTGCCCCGTCCCCGCGGACGGTCCGGTTGAGTCACAACGCCCGCGATACTGTAGGGGTGTTCAATCAATCTGGCCAGCGAGGGTACGGCAAAATCGGAAGTCCCCATGAAAACTAACTTCAATCCAATTCTCCTCCCTATCAGGTCAAAAATCGTCGTTCCTCAAGCGAACGGCTTTATCCGGGAAAAGGATTCCATCCAAGTGGTCGATCTCATGCTGAAGGACCAGTGCCAATAAACCCTCGGCCTCCAGATCAACATCCTCTCCGAGTGCGTTCAGGCCCGTAACCCTTACTTTTTGGGCTCGGTTGCACCAGCCAACTTTGCCTGGCACGCTGAGGCATCCCTCGCTGCGGTTTTGTTCCCCTTCGCGGGAAACAATCACCGGATTGATGATCTCCAGGTAGTTATCCCCGGGGTCTACCACGATAATCCGTTTGGACACGCCGATCTGGGGAGCCGCCAGGCCTATTCCTTCAGCGAAGTACATGGTATCGCGCATATTTTCCAATACTCTCAGTACTCCGGCATTGATCCTTTTTACTTCCGCGCACTTCTGTCGCAATACCGGGTTAGGATCAGTGAGTATTTTATAGACAGACATTCCTGCCCTCCTTATAGTGTACTTATGGGATCAAAATCTATGTCTATTCTAACATGTTTAGCCGGGGGTCTGGCCATAATATATGCGGCAACGCTTCTTAGCAAGGCCGGGTCCCGGCATTTCACCATTAATTGGTGGCGGTGACGGTTCCTTATCCTGGCAATCGGGCATGAAGCCGGGCCAATAACTGTGATATCGGCTTCACTGGCATCGGTTATTTCCTCGATAAAACTGGCTGCTGCCATAGCTGTGTCCTGAACTGCGGATTCATCTTCTCCGCTGATCACCAGCCTTAACAGCCGGGTAAACGGAGGGTAACCGAGAATTCTCCGTAAATCGGTTTCGTATTCATAAAAACCTTGGAAATCCTGTCGGGCTGCCAAGTTGATTATAGGATGATTCGGATTAAAGGTTTGGATAACAACTTCTCCCTGGGTTTGGCTGCGGCCGGCCCGACCGGCTGCCTGTACCAGCAGTTGGAAGCACCTTTCCCCGGCTCGAAAATCGGGCAGGTTGAGCATCCCGTCGGCATCAATTACGCCCACCAATGACACATTGGGAAAATCCAGCCCTTTGGCTACCATCTGGGTTCCCACGAGGATGTCAATCTGTCTGCGGCGCATTCCGTCCAGGATAGACTTCTGGGCGCCTTTACGACGGCTGCTGTCAGCGTCCAGCCTGGCTACAACCGCCTGAGGAAAGACATTCCTTATATACTCCTCGATTCTTTGCGTACCGGAACCGATAAGTTGCAAATGCGTACCTCCGCAATCCGGGCAGCGGTTCTCCGCCGGCAGATGGAGATTGCAGTAGTGACAAACATTCTCACCGATGTCGCTGTGATAGGTCATCCCTACCGAGCAGGAGGGGCACGTTGCAATACTACCACATTCCCAGCAGACCGTCATGGGTGAATAACCCCGGCGGTTGATAAACAGGATAACCTGTTCCCCCCGATCCAGGTTTGCACTGATCTTTTCCCGTAGAAATGGGGACAAATAACCGCGGCAGTCATTTTTGAAGGCCGTTTTGAGGTCTTCTATGAATACCTGGGGCATCTGTCCCCCTCCGATTCGTGAGGTGAGCGGCAGCAACTGAATAGAACCGGTGACGGCTGCATGGAATGTTTCCAGGCTGGGAGTGGCGCTCCCCAAAACAATCACTGCCGATTCCTGGGTGGCTCTATGTCTGGCTATTTCCCGGGTATGATAGCGGGGGTTGTCCTCCTGCTTGTAACTGCTCTCCTGTTCTTCATCCATTATTATCAAGCCCAGGTTTGGTACAGGCGCAAAAACCGCTGATCTCGCTCCTAACACCAGCCGGGCTTCACCGGACTTGATACGGCGCCATTCTTCATAACGTTCCCCAGCCGTCATGGCACTGTGCAGCACAGCCAGATCCGGAATACGGGAGGCAAATACGTCTACCAGCTGTCGGGTCAGGGCTATTTCCGGGACCAGCACCAAGACCCCGCGGCCTTGCTGGATGGCAGATTGGGCCGCCTGAACATATACCTCGGTTTTACCGCTTCCGGTCACTCCGAACAACAGGAACTCGGATCGGGCACCGCTGTTAAGTGCTTCCTTGATGCGGGCTGCGGCCCATTCCTGTTCACCGGTAAGATCCACCTCGGTCGGCGTCGGCACCTGATGCTGCTGCACTCGAATATAGCCTTTGTCAAGCAGGGCTTTCAGGCTTGATAGGGGCAGGTTGGAACGTATGGTATCTTCGTCGAGTGAGCCATTTTGCAGCAGCATCTCCATGATCGCTGCCTGGCGGGGAGCCCTTCTGTGCAGTGCCGGCATATTACGTTCCGGATCAAAATCTCCCAGTATATAGGAACGCCTCTGGCTGACCCGGCGGCCCAGGCGGTAGTTCCCGGTGCTGATCAGATAACCCTGCTCAATCCAATCCCGCAGCAGCGCTTCATTTATATATTTCAGAATCTGACTATGGTTTAATCCGCCCGACTCCCATAGCTGAGTCATCAGGTCGGCATCCAGCTTAGTTCCCTGGCGGACCAGTTGTTCGTATTCCAACTCATCGATTCCGGCTATATATATGCGGCCTTTTTTTTGGCGCAGGATCTTGGGCACCATCAGATTTAGGGCAGTAGCTAGCGGGCACAGATAATAGTCTGCCATCCACCGGGTCAAGGCCAGCAAATCTTGGTCGAATACGGTGTCGGTATCCAGAACTCTTAATATTGGTTTCATTTCTTCCCCGATTGGATGCCGGCCCTCACCTACAATATACCCTTCTTCCCGGCGTCCGCCAAAATCCACCAATACTCTTTTGCCGAATACCGCTTCGTCCTCATATGGGGGCGGTACCAGATAGGTGAAAGTGGAATTCAATTTGCTGGTTGGCAGATTAATAATCAGCTCCACCGTTTTCAAAAATGTCACCCCGCCGGCGCCAGGATTATGATACAACCAGTCCTGCTGAATAATACAACAAAGGCGGGAAACCCGCCTTTTTGCTTGGTCTGTCCGATAACAACCTTCTTGCTCCCAATGCGGCTAAAACCCTGGATACCGCTGGAAGTTACAACCCGGCTGACTTTTTGATGTCTTCCACCTTGTCAAGTTGCTCCCAAGTAAAATCGGGATCTTTGCGGCCAAAATGGCCATAGGCGGCTGTCTTTTGATAGATTGGCCGTCGCAGGTCAAGATTCTGGATGATGGCCGCGGGACGCAGGTCAAAATGCTGGCCGATCAATTCCCTGATCTGTTCATCGGGCAGCTTGCCCGTACCGAATGTCTCCACCGAAATGGAAACCGGGTGGGCGACTCCAATCGCATAAGCGATCTGGACTTCCAATCGATCCGCTACTCCGGCCGCCACCAAGTTCTTGGCTACATGACGGGCCGCATAGGCGGCAGAGCGATCGACTTTGGTAGGATCCTTCCCGGAGAAGGCTCCTCCGCCATGACGGGCCATACCTCCATAGGTGTCAACGATTATTTTGCGGCCGGTTAGCCCGCAGTCGCCCTGTGGGCCGCCGATCACAAATCTGCCGGTAGGGTTTATATAATATTTGGTGGACTCATCCAGCATATCCGCCGGTACCACCGCTTTGATGACCTGTTCAATGATGTCTTTCTCAATCACGGCATGTTCAATCTCTGGATGATGCTGAGCGGAGACCACCACGGTATCTACACGCATTGGCTTACCGTCCAGGTATTCGACGGTTACCTGGGTTTTGCCATCCGGGCGCAGATAATCCAGGATTCCAGTTTTGCGCACCTCAGTCAAACGTTGAGCCATCTGGTTGGCCAGGTAGGCAGTCATTGGCATATAAGCCTCGGTTTCGTTGGTGGCATAACCGAACATCATGCCCTGGTCGCCAGCGCCAATGAGTTCCAATTCGTCGTATCCCATCTCTCCCCGCTTGGCTTCAAGGGCATGGTTGACTCCCATGGCTATATCAGTAGATTGTTCGTCGATAGAGGTCAATACCGCGCAGGTTTCGCAATCAAATCCAAACTTGGCTCTGGTGTAACCGATATCACAGACTACGCCCCGGACCAATTTGGGTATATCGACGTAACAATCGGTAGTGATCTCTCCCGATACCAGTACCAGACCGGTAGTAACCATGGTCTCGGCGGCAACCCGGGCGAACGGATCCTGGGCCAACATGGCGTCCAGAATGGCATCTGATATCTGGTCGGCCATCTTGTCCGGGTGTCCCTCAGTAACTGATTCAGACGTAAAAAGCTTTCTGGTCAAAGGGTTCCTCTCCTTCCCTGATTACAATAGCAGTTCCGCAGCCCGATTTAGAATCGCCTCCGCTACATCATCCTTGCTGATTAGGGGCATAGGCCTGATGTCTGTGCGGCTGCTGATTAGGGTACATATATTGGTATCACAGGCAAAGCCCGCTCCCTCCATGGAAACATCATTGGCTACTATAAGATCTAGGTTTTTGGCGGCCAGTTTTGCCAGTGCGTTTTCCAGTACATTCTCAGTTTCGGCTGCAAAACCTATCATGATGCAGCCCGGTTCTTTTTTCTTGCCCAGTTCTTTAAGTATATCTGGGTTTTGGGCCAAATCAATAGTTATCCGCCCGCTGCCGTCTTCATTCTTTTTGATCTTTTGTTCCGCCGGCGTGGCTGGCCGGAAGTCGCCAACAGCGGCTGCTCCAATAATAATGTCACATCCGGGTTGGTGCTGCAGCATGGCCGCACACATATCCCGGGCGCTGCGTACGGAGATGAATTCGACCCCGGAGGGGATTTCCAGGTGGGTAGGTCCGCTGACCAAAACTACTTCCGCGCCTCGGGCGGCCGCTGTCCGAGCCAATGCATAACCCATTTTGCCAGTGCTGCGGTTGGTTATGAATCGTACCGGGTCGATGTCCTCACAGGTCGAGCCGGCATTGATCAGGATCTTTCTTCCGGCTAAATCCTGCCGGGGCTTCAGCAGAGCCAAGATATGTTTGAGTATATCATCAACCTCGGGCAATCGCCCTTTCCCGGTCACACCACAGGCCAGCAATCCGCTGTCGGGGTCCATAAAATGATAGCCCCGCCGAAGCAGCGATTGGATGTTGTCTTGGACCGCCGGGTTTTCAAACATGTTGGTGTTCATAGACGGCACTACTAGCACGGGGGCAGTATTGGCCAGCACCACCGTAGAAAGAAGGTCATCGGCCAACCCGTGGGCCATCTTGGCGATAAAATTAGCAGTAGCCGGAGCAATGACCAGCAGGTCCAGCTGTTCTGCCACCCCCACATGCTGTACTTTCCATTCTCGGGACTCGGTCCATAAATCGGTGAGCACCTCGCGTCCTGACAAGGTTTGCAGGGTAAGGGGGGTGATAAACCGAGCTGCTGCTTCGGTCATCATCACAATTACGTCAAAATCATGCTTCTTGAGCTTGCTTACCAAATCGGCGATTTTGTATGCTGCAATGCCGCCGCACATACCTATCCCGATTGTCTGTGCCATTGCCTCTCATCCTCTCAGAGCCGGGGTTCGGAGTCATTTACGATAACTACTTTTTGTTCTATGATATCATCCAGGGCTTCGGTGATCATGCCGGACAAACGATAACTTTCCTCGTTTTTCTTGGTCTCCGACAAGGCCCGGGCTCTCTGCGCAGTTGCGACTACAACCGCGTATTTGCTCTGACCTATGTTCATCAAATCCTTGGCAGAAGGTGGCAGCAAACCAATCACTCCTTAATAATACTTTACCCGGCAACGTTCAGCGATAATGATGGCCTCTACCTTCTTTATCGCATCCTCGAGCCGGTCATTGATAACAACATAGTCATAGTACCTGGCCATGGACATCTCAGCATGGCAGGCATCAAGACGGTCCTGGATGCTTTGCTGGGAATCCAGGCCACGGCCATGGATCCTCTCAACCAGAGCACCAAGGCTGGGAGGTTGGATAAAAATAAATACCCCTTGGGGCATTTTCTCTCTTACCTGGCGAGCCCCCTGGATATCGATCTCCAACAAAACGTCGTAACCACTGTGCAGGGTGTGCACTACTTCACTCTTGAGAGTCCCGTACATATTCGAGTAGACCTGCGCGTACTCCAGGAACTCGTTATTCTTGATTTTGGTCTCGAACTCACTGGGGCTGATAAAAAAATAATCCCGCCCGTCAACTTCTCCTGATCGCCGGGGTCGGGTCGTCGCCGAAATCGATAATTTGATATCCGGCACCCGGGCCAACACCTCTCTGTGGATGCTGCCTTTTCCAACCCCGGAAGCCCCGGACATGACGAATAAGATTCCTTTACTGGTCATTGGTTCAATCCTGCTTCCGCTTCTAAATGTCTTCGCTGCCGGAATCCTTGGAACTCAAGCGGTTGGCAACCGTTTCCGGCTGTACTGCCGAAAGAATGACATGGCCGCTGTCTACTACGATAACCGCCCGGGTCCGGCGTCCATAGGTGGCATCGATCAGCACGCCTTTCTCCCGTGCTTCCTGGATTATCCTCTTGATGGGAGCAGATTCGGGGCTCACTATGGCCACGATCCGGTTGGCGGCAACGATGTTGCCAAACCCTATGTTTACAAGCTTGATATCCATAATATTTCCGGTTGGACCCGGATGCACCTCCTCTAAGTCTACTCAATATTTTGTATCTGTTCTCTTATTTTCTCCAATTCCGCTTTTATATCCACCACTATTTGGCTCATTTCTATGTCATTGGCCTTGGAAGCTACAGTGTTTATTTCCCGAAACATCTCCTGTACCAGAAAATCCAATTTGCGTCCTACCGACTGACCGCTGTCCATTAGGTCACGGAGATGGCCGATATGACTCTTCAGCCTTACAATCTCCTCAGTTATACTGGCTTTGTCCGCAAATATAGCGGCTTCCTGGATAATACGGGCTTCGTCGACCATGTTGCTGGTCATTTCGGCGATTTTCTTGTGCAGCCTTTCCTGGTACTCCCTGGCTACCAGAGGTGATCTCTGTTCCAGTTTTTCTACCTCAGTCAGGATATAGGCGTTGCGTTGAATTATATCCCGGGCCAGGTTGGCACCCTCTTTGCTGCGCATCTCCACCAGGCTCTTTAGAGCCTCGTTCAAGGCACTTTGCAGTGCTCCCCAAATGGTGTCCGGGTCTTCCTGATCATCTATCAGGCTAAATACGTCCGGCAGCCGAAAAACATCTATGACCCTAAACTCGGAAGCAATATTTAGATGTTTTGCTAAATCCTTCAGGGAATCATAATAAGCGATTGCCAGACCTTTGTCAACTTTGATATTTCTCGCCATATCTCCGGTTTTCTCAATATTGATGCTGATTTCAATACGTCCCCGCTGGAGATTTTTTTTCAGTTCTTCCTTGATTTTCTCTTCCAAAAACAAATACCGCCGGGGCATTCTGGTATGTACATCGAAGTAGCGATGATTGACAGTTTTTAATTCGCAGGTTATATCATATCCTTTTTGTTGAATCTGACTCCGGCCGAAGCCGGTCATACTCTTGACCATTCATAAATCAACCTTTCCCGTAAGCTTCATTCATCTTGTCAAAGGACTTGGATCGATACTCTTCCTAATCCAGTTAAGCTAGCTTTCGACTCATGCTTTCATATTTTAACATAATTGGCTTTCGAAATAAAAAAGCCTTTAGGGGGGTATATCAATATATCACCACTGGAAAAATATAGGGTGAACAGGCAATTATGCCTGTATATCTGGACAGCATCTGACATGGCAAGTGCGGACGGGCTTGACATCCGAGCCGGAGTTGTCTTAAATATAAGGCAAATGCAAATGTTTGCATTTATCTCACGGTTTGCGACCTGACCACATCAGGAATCAATGGAGATCGAGGAATGAATAAATGAAGATATATTCAAGACTCCGTAAGACCAAGTGCCAATACCAGCGGGTTGGCTTAATGGTAATATTGTTACTGGCCGGACTGCTGGCCGGTTGCCAGCAACAACCGGTAAGCGCCCCGACTGGCGCGGATGACCGCTTAAAGGTGGCTGTAACCATTATGCCGCAGGCCACCTTTGTGAAAGAGATTGGAGGAGAGCTGGTTGAGGTGGTAACCATGGTGCCGCCCGGTGGAAATCCCGAAAACTATTCGCCCACCCCTCAACAAATGATCCAGTTTAGCGATGCTGACATTTATTTCGCCATCGGGGTGCCGGCCGAAGAGGCTATCCTGCCCCAACTTAAGAGCCTTGTTCCCGGCATGAAAATGGTTGACCTCCCTGCTATGGTCGATCGGAAATACCCGCCCGTTACTTTTCCCTCCGGGGAGAGAGACCCGCACATGTGGCTATCCCCCCAACGGGTTCAAGAGATTGTCCGTGTGACGACTGAGCAGTTGACGCTGCTGGATCCGCTCCATGGTGACATTTATGCTGCCAATAGCGCCGCTTATATAGAACGCCTGGGCCAACTGGATAATGACATCAGATCCGCCCTGACCGATTTACCCAATCGGACTATAATCGTATACCATCCGGCTTTTGGTTATTTTGCGGCTGATTATGGTTTGACCATGATTGCCTTGGAAGAGGAAGGCAAAGAAGCTGCGGCGGTAGACCTGCAGAGAGTAATTGATCTGGCGCGGGCTCAGAATATCAAGGTGGTTTTTTACCAGGCTGAGATCGACAGCAAGCAATCGCGAACCTTAGCCGAGGAGATTGGCGGACAGGCGGAGATGATCGCTCCGCTGGATCCGGATTATATCGGCAACTTGCACAAGACGGCGCTAACATTCCGACGGGTGCTGCAGCAGGCCCAGGGGGAATAACTTTGAATAAAGCCAATCATCAACCCGAATACGCAGTTGTTGTCAAAGATCTTACCGTCCAGTACGGCAACATTTTGGCGCTGCAAGAAATTAATCTGACCATTGCCAAGGGTGATTTTGTGGGCATAATTGGGCCCAACGGCAGCGGTAAGACTACCCTGCTAAAGTCCATCCTGGGCCTGGTCAGACCCACCACCGGCGCTATATCAGTGCTGGGGATGCCCCCTAGAGAGGCCTGCTCCCAAATAGGCTATGTTCCTCAAATGACCAACATTGACCGTGATTTTCCCATTACCGTCGGGGAGGCGGTGTTGATGGGCCGCCTGGTAGGAAAAGCAGGCTTGTTCCACCGCTACAGTCAGGACGATCGCATCGTAGTGCAACATTACCTGGAACATCTGGAAATAGCAAAATTGGTTGACCGCCAGATCGGGCAGTTATCTGGAGGACAGCTGAAGCGCGTGCTTATAGCTCGGGCCCTGGTGAGTGAACCCCAGATTCTGCTGCTCGACGAACCGACTGCCGGGGTCGATGCCCATTCCAGTTCCCAGATCTACGAACTGTTGAAAGAGCTGAACCAAAGCATCACCATAATTATTGTGACCCATGATACGATGGCGGTTAGTTCGTACCTCAAATCAATCGCCTGCATCAACCAGACCCTTTATTATCATGGTGATCCCAACCTGTCCAGCGAACTTATAATGTCCGTATATGGATGCCCAGTAGAGTTGATCGCTCACGGTGTGCCTCACCGCGTACTGGGTCAACATGAACAGGGGGGACTGCGGTGTTAGAGGCCATCGTACATTACTCCTTCATGCAGCATGCCCTGCTTGCGGCCCTGTTGTCATCGGTGGCCTGCGGTATCATGGGGACTGTCATAATAGAAAAACGACTGGTCATGATGAGCGGCGGGATCGCCCATACCGCTTTCGGCGGTATAGGTTTGGGCTATTACCTGAGTATCGAGCCCATGATCGGGGCATTGGCCTTTTCGTCCCTGTCGTCCCTGGGGATAGCGTCCCTTAAACGCAATTCCCACACCAATTCCGATGTACTAATGGGCATGTTCTGGCCCTTGGGGATGGCCTTGGGCATTCTGTTCATATCGTTCGCACCTGGTTACCCTCCGGATATGACCTCCTACCTGTTTGGAGATATCCTGACCGTATCCCGCTCCGACCTGATCTATATGTTAGTGCTGGATGCTATTATCTTGCTCACGATAACCGCCTACTTCAATCTGATTGTCGTCTACCTGTTTGATGAGGAGTTTGGAACTGCGCTGGGTTTGAATATGACCTTCATCGACTATCTCATCTTCTTCATGATTGGCCTGACAGTAGTGGTCATAATCCGGGTCATTGGAATAATCCTGATATTAGCCTTATTGTGCGTACCGCCGGCTGTGGCTCGAATGTACACCAATAATCTTAAGAAGATGATACTGATATCCATAGGGCTGGGAGTTGTCTTCTGCCTGCTCGGACTGTGGATTTCATATCAACTGGAGTTGGCTTCTGGGGCGGCTATCGTAATTGTATCGGTGCTGGCATATTTCTTGGCGGTTGGACTGGAGCGGATTGGATTTGGTAAACACCGGCCGATGACGGTGCGGGAATCAGCGCCAAGTAATCTATAGGGGTGGATAAGATGACCGATCTGGCTGAACTGGAACAATTCCTTACCGGCAAGGGCTGTAAATTGACCCGCCATCGCAGAGTCATCCTTCAGGCCCTGCTTGACCTGGCTGGTTGGAGCAGCGCCCGGGAAATCCACACTTACGTGCTGGCCCGCAACCACAAGGTAAATTTCTCGACCATTTACCGGAACTTGGATGCCTTGACTTCAATCGGCCTGTTATGCCGGGTGGAACGAGCTGACGCAATCAGCTATTACACCCTTAACCAGGCCTCAGGACATCATCACCACCTCATCTGCAAGTCCTGCCATAGAATCAGCGAGTTGGAATTCTGTCCCTTAACCCAGATGGACCCACAGACCCTGCAAAATTTTACCGAGGTAGAATGCAAGTTTGACCTGTATGGCTTCTGCCGTGACTGCCAGGAAAAAGCCCAAGAGCCGAACGCTGACTGACAAGATTAATTTGCACCAATAAACATTTTATCGAGGGGGTGGTTAGAACATATCCCAGAAGAACTACCCGATTCAAGCTGCAGCCCGGTCCAATCGCAGGTTTCCAGGCAGGATATAGCCAATCAGTCTCCAGAGCACTTTAATCCCCGCCAGTAGAATAATCAGCAGCCATTGCCATCCATTCAAAGGCACAGTCCTGAATATGGCCTGCAAAGCCGGGATGTATAAGGCTGAAAGCTGCATGCACACCGAAATCAGTACTGCTCCCACCAGGTACTTGTTGCTGAAAAACCCCAGTTCAAACGGGGATAGCCGCTCAGAACGGCATTCAAATACATAGAAAAGCTGCCCCAGCACCAAGGTGGTAAAGGCCATGCTGCGAGCCAGCGGCAAAGCATCGACGCCATTCATGCGGGCCCACGTATATCCGACCAGGAAAGCGGCGATGGTTATGGCGGCGATATAAACGCCTCTCCCAAAAATGATCCACCCCAGCCCATGGGCAAACACCCCTTCTTTTTTGGGTCGTGGTTTTCGCTTCATTATCCCCGGTTCAGGAGCCTCGATGCCCAGTGCCATGGCGGGCAGACCATCGGTGACCAGATTGACCCAGAGCAGTTGAATCGGCATGAGAGGAAGCGGTAAGCCCATTAATGATGCCATAAACATGACCAGAACCTCGCCGATATTGCAGCCTAACAGATAGCGGATGAACTTGCGGATATTATCATATATGGCCCGGCCCTGGTAGACCGCTTCCACAATAGTGGAAAAATCATCATCGGTCAGAATCATTGCCGAGGCTTCCTTGCTCACCTGGGTGCCGCTGATACCCATAGCAATACCAATATCTGCGGCTTTTATGGCCGGGGCATCATTAACCCCGTCTCCGGTCATGGCGACCACTTGGTTTTTCCCTTTAAGGACACTGACTATTCGATTCTTATGCTGGGGTGATACCCGTGCAAATACCCGGTTATTTAGGGTACGGTCATAGAGTTCATGGTCGCTGAGCCGATCTATTTCCGGGCCGGTAACCACATCGCGGCCGGAGCCGATCCCGATTTCCCGGGCGATGGCCGCCGCAGTCTGGGGGTGGTCACCGGTAATCATGACCGGTACGATGCCGGCATTCAGGCATGTTCTGACTGCCTTGGCAGTACCGGCGCGAGGGGGATCGATCATGCCGCACATGCCAACCAGGATCAATTCTCTCTCCAATTGAGCGTCGGAAAAGTTCTCCCAACCGGGTGCCAGAGGCCGGTAAGCAAATCCAAGTATACGCAAAGCCCCGGCTGCCCATTTAGCCTGCATACTCAGGAAATAGTCCCGGTCGGCAGCTGTCAGCCTGACCACCTGCTGGCCCTTTCTGACATGGGAACAGGAATTTATAATTACATCCAAGGCCCCTTTTACAAGCAAGTGTGGGTCGCCGGAATCAACCACCACACTCATCATCTTCCGCTCCGAATCAAAGGGGACTTCTCTCAAGGCCATCTGGCGCTCCAGCGCCCCGGCTTTGGCTGCCATTACCAGCAGTGCAGCTTCGGTAGGATCGCCCTGGACTTCGTAATCACCGTTGACTTTCCTAAGATCAGAATTGTTGCAGTTCAAGGCTGTTTCCATGAGGAGAGTCATGCCACTCTCCAGCCTGGCCTTCTGCCCGTGTTCATCTATAAGGGCGCCTTTGGAGTGGTACCCTTCCCCTTCAATATCCAATACCTGGTTGAAGGTAGCCGCTTTTTTAACTGTCATTTGATTGCGAGTCAAGGTGCCGGTCTTATCTGAACAGATAACAGTGGTACACCCTAGAGTCTCTACTGCCGGCAGCTTTCGTACAATGGCATTTCTTCTGGCCATCCTTTGGACCCCGAGAGCCAAAACCACTGTGACAATAGCCGGTAGTCCTTCTGGAATGGCAGCTACTGCCAGGCTGATCCCGGCCATTAGCATAGTCATTATGTCTTCCCCGCGGGCAATCCCCAATGAGGTTACTACCAAACACACCGACAGGCAGATGAAGATCAAGGTCTTGCCCAGTACGTGCAGCTTCAGTTGCAGAGGCGTCATTTCCGTCTCGGTCTCCATCATCAACCCGGCAATCTCACCCATTACCGTATTCATACCGGTTCCCACCACTATACCCCGGCCCCGGCCTCGGGTCACCGAGGTACCCGTAAAAGCCATGTTGGTTCTGTCAGCCAGCGGGCATTCTGGTGAACAGACTGATTCGCATCGCTTCTCGACCGGCACTGATTCACCGGTCAAGGCCGATTCGTCCATCTCCAGAGTTGACGACGACACCAGTCTGAGATCGGCGGGCGCCTTATCGCCGGCCTCCAGCAAGACCAGATCGCCGGGAACCAAATCAGTTGCCGGAACCGTCCTCCGCCGGCCATTCCTGATTACTCTGGCTTCCGGAGCAGCCATTTTTTTGATCTCCTCCAAAGAACGCTCGGCCTTGTATTCTTGGATGAAACCCAGTATGGCATTGATTATGACAATAGTCATAATGGTAAGGGCATCGGCCATATCCCCTATTACACCTGATATGACGGTCGCCCCCAACAAAACCAATACCATGGTATCGGTAAACTGATTCAACATTATCCGCCAAGGTTGGATGGGACTGCCCATCTCCACCACGTTACTATACTTTTGCTGACGCAGATTGACCTCTCGGTCGGATAGACCAGCGCTCAAATCGGTATCCACAGCCCTGACTATGTGGTCGATATCCAGGCTCCACCAAGAGTCTTTGGTCATCTTTGTGCCTCCGTAATACTATCTCAGACAATCTTATTCACAATCAGGCCATAAAAGACCAAAGGACAGCCAGTTCGGGCTGTCCCACCAGTTATGGGGTTGGTGTTGGCGGCTTTTGTCTAGGAGTCTGTATCCACGAGTGCGGCCAGGGCGGCAAATATCTCCGGTCGATAGGATTGTTCGTCCAAAACGCTGAGGAACGTGGTGCCTTCATGATGATAGACCAGACGGTCCTGAATGGTATCCAGCATTCCGTACGCTTTCAAAACGAAGTCACTTACTCGACGACCGAACAATATGACGTATTCAGGCTTGAAAATCATTAGTTCTTCGATTAAATAAGTAAGACAGTTGAGTACTTCGTCGTCAGCTGGTCTGATCGGTATCCCGGTACAACTCTTATTGCTCACCCGACAGATGTTGTGAACATCCAGCAGCGAATTGTGGACCTGGCAAGGAATAGCGTCAGCCAAGGGGCAAGCTTTAAGCTGACATCGGACCATAAAGGTATGATAGACTGCATCGACTTGCAGGTATTTCTGGATGGCATTGCGAACATCCACAATCCAATCGATGTCGTTGGTGCGCTTCCCTTCACATTCGAATACTATGACGGCTTCCGGTACCAGGTCTCCTTTACCCGTAGCCGGTTTGCTGGTGCAGCGCAGCAAGGCCGGGCAGCGAGTACATTTACTAATTCTGGTCTCCAACTTGATTATGGCTTTGATATTTTGCTCCCGTTGATTAACATCCAATTCGATCATCACCCATCTCTTCAATAAAGCGACAGCAGCACCTGATCCCCAAAAAATACCGCTTCTCAGCGGCGGGGTATAATGATAGTTGGACTTATTGGACCTGTACAGTCTATCAGGCACAGATAGTCGTTAATTAATCTTATACAAGTACTCCCGGGTCCGCTTACTTGTTCCCCAAGTAGCATCGGTCAATCGCGATGAAAGATAGCTGCGTATATTATCGTCCATTTCCGGGTTTTCCAAATCGAACAGGATGTAAAAAGCCCGCAGCAAGCTATTCATATTCATCAGCAGCCGATCTGGAGGTGTAATCTTGAGCAAGGCATCCCGTCTCCCATAGAAGTACACCATTCGCCGTACCACCCACATTATTTCTGCATTGGTAAAGAGTCTCTTGGCCAATATCTCATCCATCAGTTGGTCCGGACCGACTGCATACTCGCGCTTTTCAAGCTCTTTATACTCATCGGTGTCGATTATTGATATTGGTACACCCAGTAAATCTTTCTCCAATTCCAAACCTCCTGATAAATAATACTGGAAATTTACCTGATTACCCGCCGCGCTCCAACGTACCTGGATGCATAATAGGATTCACTCAGGGACGAGTAGATAACTCCTCCGCTGCTGGGCGAACTGGAGTGTATGAACTTGCCGTTACCAGTGTAGATACCTACATGGCTAACCCCGCCGGAGGTATTGAAAAACACCAGATCCCCCGGAATCAGGTTGGCTTTGGCAACAGCGCTGCCTTGACCGTATTGACCGGCCGCGGTACGGTTAAGGGAAATACCATACTGTTTAAATATATAGGAGGTGAATCCGGAACAGTCGAATCCACCTGGCGAGGATCCCCCATACCTGTAAGGAGTCCCCAGGTACTGAGCAGCTGTGGAGATCACCCGGGATGCGGTGGCATTATCACCAGACCTTGAAACCGTTACAGCGTTCGGAGTTCCAGTAACCTTAAGGGTCTCTCCCGCGATGAGTGCATCTCCGGTCAACCCATTGAGGATCTTGATATTATCGACAGTGGTTCCGTAGAGCTGAGCGATGCTCCACAGGCTGTCACCAGGCTGGATTACATACACCGACGTGTTTGAATCGGACGCTGCGGCTGGTGGTGGCTCAACCGACGCGGTGACCGCGGTCACTGGCGGTGCTGCTGGAACCGCAGTTCCGTTCAGTTTAATAACCTGTCCGGGATGCAACAGCTCAGAACTCAAACCATTCAGCTGTTTGACCTGGGCTACCGTCATGCCATGGGAGGTGGCTATCCCCCATAGGTTGTCCCCTGATTGGACGATATATGTAGATGTGGTGGTATTAGCTACAGGTGCGGCTGGTGAGGATGGTATTGGGGGCGCTGGTGCCGGTGCTGGGGTTAATTTCAGAACCTGACCGATTTGCAGCATTTCCGAACTCAAACCATTCAGCTGTTTTATCTGGTCAACCGTGACCCCATTGGCACTGGCGATGGTCCAAAGGCAATCGCCCGATTTGACCGTATAAGAAGCGGGTGCAGCAACCACTATGCTGCCTCCCGCCAGCAAACTTAGCAATAATGTCAATACGCCGATCAGCGTCGCTTTCCTCATTCTACCCCTACCCTTCATAAAACATGTAAATTAATCCATGTTGTTTATTCTATAGTAGGGGGCCAATGTCCTGCCAAGAAAGGAAGAAATTTATTTGTTTTTGTTGAAATAGCGGCGGATCGCATCCATCATTTGGGAATTGATGCCACTCGCCCCCATTCTGTCGCGGGTTACTGAACCGGTTCCATG